>JAHIVC010000029.1 GCA_018816945.1 Bacteroidota bacterium
AAGATACAAGATTTAAGATACAAGATACAAGATTCAAGACACAAGATTCAAGACACAAGATTTAAGACACAAGATTTAAGATACAAGATTCAAGATACAAGATTCAAGATTTAAGATACAAGATACAAGATTCAAGACACAAGATACAAGATACAAGATTTAAGATTCAAGACACAAGATTCAAGATACAAGATTCAAGATACAAGATTCAAGATTTAAGATACAAGATACAAGATACAAGATTCAAGGTACAAGATTTTAGACATTAGATGTTAGACATTAGACGTTAGATTTTAGACGTTAGATATTTAATAATACGTATCTTTGCTAGTCAAACTTCAAACTTCAAACTTCAAATTTCAAACTTCAAACTTCAAACTTCAAGACGTTAGATGTCTTATAAGTTCAAACGGCTAAATATCTTACCTATTGAACCTCGTTTCGTAAGTAATGCTAGATCGATAAATTAAAATAAATAACTTAGTTTAAGCCCGATTTTAGGGCCGTTAATATCAATTGTTTCTTCAGAAATGATTGTTCCACTTTTGATTTCCTGGGTATAAGAACCAATGATGTACTGGAATTCAACCCCAATGCTAAAATTAGTACTGACAGGATATTCAAATCCAGCGATGCCTTGAAATTGTGGAGAATATCCATTTGGCTCCTGATTTGTTTGCGGGCCTTTATAATTTGCTGTGATAAAATTAATACCTGCACCGGCTCCTAAATAGGAATAGATGCTTTTAAACCGCCACAAAACATCCAGATTAACAGAGATATAATTTAAGGTGAGTTCCTCGGTCCAATTTAAATCTCCTTCTATTTTGGCATTTGTTGAATAATAACCTCCTCCAAGCCGCATGGTAACTGGAAGATTTTGCATCCAATATTCTAAATATAATGAAGAATATAAGGATCCTGTAAATTGAAACCCTGTACGATTGATATAATAATCGAGACTGGGGTTATAATAACCGGTTACCAAGCTAATGGCCCTAAACCCATGGTTGCCTTTATCAATAACTTTTGCCGAATCTGATTGTGCAAACATTCCGCTCACAAGGAAAATTGTCAGAATGAAACTTAAATATATTTTTTTCATCGTATATAATTTTAATAAATAGGTTGGATGGAACTCGCATATGAGATTTTCATCCTTGTTTCCGTTTAACGAACATGCTCGTTTCATTTTTGTAAATTTTACTATTTTATCAATTTATTAAAATATTAATTACCACCAGAATCATGTCCGCCGGAGTCATGACAATCGGATGCACTATACGCTATCGAATAAGATAAGGCACTTTGTGGTATCCCATTTACCGTTTCTATGACTGCTAAGTTTGCTTTATTTCTCATTACATAGTTTCGTGTTGGAACATTGATTGTAGCAGAGCGGGTAAACCATAATGCTGCCGGAGCCTGGATGACGGTACTCACAGTAACGGTAGAAGCGGCAATTTGCATACGAGCCGAATATTCAGGGCCGTATCCTTTGGCATAGCTGAAAGGTGCATTTAATGCTTCACTACAACCCGAGGTAAATGATTGCGAGTAGGTTCCGGTTGTAAATACTGCTTCCCAGCTTTCAACTACAGCCCAATAACCTGAGCGCGATATTTGAACAGTTCCTGTTAATCCACCATTGCTGATAACAACATTCACAAATTGGCCCGTGGTAACCCAATTTTCGTTATATTCATACAGCCTGGCAGTGATTCCTTTGCTAAGCATTGCCTGTGAGAAATTCAATGAAAACTCAATGGACACAGGTGTGCTAAATGTGGTAACCGGAGTAATCACAAATGCTGAAGTTTTGGTTCCGAAATCAGTATCAACTGATTTTAAACCTGCCGGATTATTATTACCAGCTACAGGGGGTATTTGTGTAAATGAAATGCTTGTAGTCCCTGTTCCGGTAATAGCACCTGCCGGTATCGTCATTGTTGCTGAATTGCTTCCGGTACCATTAGTTCCATTGCCTATAGGAGGAGCAACAACCTGGCCGCCTGTTAAATTGTTAACCACCACCGGAGGGGTTGATTTTGTTAATAATAGTTCTACCTGAGCACTGTAATCAGAAGTACGGTCACCCGGAAGAATAACATTAAATTGAACAGATTGGCCAATATATCCATCCTTAGAAGAGGTAATGGTATATAAGCCATTTGTTAACTCTGTAATTGTATAAGAGCCGGATGTAGGAGATACGTTTTGTGTTCCTGATGGACTTTGAATTTTTAATTGATAGGAACTAATGCTTTCTCCGATTTTGGAACTACTGGTTTTAATTATCAAAGCATGTTCACCGTCGGGCAATACTAAATCATCTCTGTCGATAGGCCCTACATTTTTGCTGCATTGCACCAAAAACAAAATTAAAACCAGCCCCATCATCGAGATCAAAGTTTTCTTGAATTCTTGAAAAGTTTTCATGTGTTTATTTTTTTAGTTTTTAATTTAAGGTCACATGCCTGCTTGTCGCCTGCCTGGACGGCAGGCAGGGCAGACAGTGAGTACGCTATTAAATAATCATTTTTGTTATGTATTTAATTTATTACTCATGGCTATTTCATACGATTAATTGTTTGATTATTGTTATCTAAATTAGATTTTTAAATAATACGATCCATATTTATAAGCGAATTATAAGTTGATTTTTAATGAAATATGGATTAAAATCCCTGCTCTTTTGTAATATGTTTTCTCCTGTTGAATAATTTTTCCCAGCGTAGGTTTGCCCTCTGAAATTATAGCCCCAGTTAAAATAATGTGATGGTCTGATACGAACTTTATTAATATTAGCATATTTTTTAGGAAAAACCGGAATGGATAAATAGAACCCCACATTATAGGTATCTGTAGTAAGTATCCCGTTAAATCCAACAATCAGGTCATCGAACTGTCGAAGCAGGTCAAAACGCCAACCCTTATCCTGATATAAAAATGTTCCGTACGATGCACTGATTAAAAGATCATAGGCTGCGAAACGATATTCCCCGCCCAGGCGACCTATAAAATAATTATCCTTTTCAAAATAACGATCCTCGTAAGTATTCCCAACATTTGTCCAGGTGGTATAACCCATTTGAGTATAAATTCCCAATAACCCGTTTAAAAAGTATTTCTTTGTTTTAAAATCCACTCCGAATCTATCATAACTAAAGGTTCCTATACTTGCAGTTACAAAAAAGTTATCAGGCAGGCGAATATTCTGACTAAGGTTAATGATTCCTGCTCTGACTTTTGCCCCTTCCATGCTTTTCAAATTATTATAGATTGGGATTAAAGCCTGTGCATTTAAAATGAGCCCCTTATTGAGCTGGATTTGAATATCAGGAGCAACTTCGGCCAAGGCCTGGATAGGGCGGTCGAAATTACCTAATTGCATGCTCAACATGGGTTCAATCAGGAAATCTGTTTTAAAACAGGAGGGATTCGTAAGATTCTTGTTCGTTTTTTGAATATAATAATCGGTGTTCTGGCTGAGGTTTATTTTACTTAAAAAATCCTTTGAATCCATCATTCCCTGCCTGTATTTCTGAAGATTAATTGAGTTTATCTGAATACTGAGCATTGCGATGTTTAAGTATTTGGGTAGCATGATGATTTCATCTGATTCAGGTAATGGCATTTCATGAAGCAAAAAAGCAATTGCATCCGCTTCATGCCTGAAAATACGATTTTCATAAGCCAGAATCAGTGTATTTCCAGATCTGTTGAGCTGTATATTCTCAAATCCGGATTCCTCCATCCAATAGCTGAGTTTATCATAATCACCCGCTCCTGCTGTTTGAAACTGACAGAGCAGCAAAAGAAAAATAAATCCTGTAAGATTTTTGATATCGCTCAAACCAATCATATTTACTTATAAATAGATCCAATAACTTAAACTGCCCTCAAATGATTTTCCATTCCGAAGCACGGGCATAATTTGCAAATGCTTAAACAAAAAAAAACGAAAACCGGTATTCCAATATCTCGAATCATAATCGATCATGGCCGAAACCCAAGGGTAATTGGGATGAACTAATCTGATTCCCCCGAAAAATCCCAATAGATCATAATAATGCGGATTGCCAATTTTAAAGGCATGGCCTAAAGTAATTTCAAGACCTATATTTTCATTCTTTGTAAAAAGCGTTTTGGTCATTACAGCATAGTATGATGCGAAGTAATGTGGACCCCCAGTTATAGATGATATGAAATCATTTCCTCCTAAGGCCAAGGCAGGTGTGTATTCCCTTTCTTTAAATACCCTTAATCGAAAACTAGGCATACGATCTGCAAATTCACGTGTTTCATATTCTATACGGGGCATATCAATTTTACGGGTATAGCGGATTCCCATCTCAAGAAATGGCAGAAATGTGATGGTGGCATAAGCTGCAATTGCATCATATTGAAAGCCGGAGTAATTAAGCAAATGCTTGTTTAAAAATGAAGCACCTATGATTAAGGTTTTATCTTCTGACAGGTTTGCTGTTGGAATACGCAATAAACCGGTGCTTCCGGTTAATGATTGGGAATAGCCAAATGAATAAATAATGACAGATAGATGAAAAACAATTAAAATCCTTAAGTGTTTTATTTGAGTAAATAAAGCCATCCGATTATTATTCAAATTTGTAATTTAAAATTCTTGCTCAAGCATCTATTAAGCCAGGTTAAGCCTCGTCGATTTATCCAGAACCGAGTAATACGAATTATTACTAATAAACTCAGGTACGATATCTTTCATTTTGGCTACCAGTGAAAATTCATCTACTTCTTTGATCAATTCAGCAAGTTCATTAATCCCCTGTGAGATATCACCGTTTAAACGGGGACATGATTTGAACCTGAATATTTTAGGGTGATGGGTTGTCAGGACTTTTTCTTCATCAATCATGAGTTCCTCATAGAGTTTTTCTCCCGGACGTAATCCTATCTCTTTGATCAATATTTCATTTTCGGTATAGCCTGATAATTTAATCATCTTTATGGCCAGATCATAAATCCTAACCGGCTTTCCCATATCAAAAATGAGAATCTCCGATCCTTTACCCATGGCTCCTGCTTCCAGAACTAAATTGCAGGCTTCAGGAATAGTCATAAAATACCGCGTAATATCCTTATGTGTTATTGTTATTGGGCCTCCTAAAGCTATTTGCTTTTTGAATAAGGGAACAACAGAGCCATTTGATCCCAAAACATTCCCAAAACGGGTGGTAATAAACTTTGTTTTGCATCCCTCCTTCGGCGGGCAAGTTTTCAGACTTTGTATGTACATCTCAGCAATCCGTTTTGAAGCGCCCATGACATTGGTTGGGTTAACTGCTTTATCGGTAGATATCATCACAAATTTATCAATCCCATATTTTACGGATAAGTCTGCAATAATCATAGTACCAATAACATTTACCATGACTGCTTCATAAGGATTTTGCTCCATTAAGGGAACATGTTTGTAAGCTGCGGCATGATATATAATATCGGGATTAAAACTTTTAAAGATGTCATCCATTCGGGGCTTATTATTAACGTTGGCCACAATAAATTCTATTTGCGGATATTTTTTTTGGAATAGGGGAGATGAGTTAAGTTCAAATTGTAAATCAAAGATTGCGGATTCAGCCTGATCAACAATAATCAAACATTTCGGAGCATAATTTAGCATCTGCCGAACAATCTCAGAACCAATAGATCCGGCTCCACCTGTTATCATTACCGTTTTATCCCTTAAATCTTCAGCAATATTTTTGTTGTTAAGTTCAATAATGTCACGCTCAAGCAATTCTTCAATATTAACCGCTCTAAATTGATTCGAGCTTAGTTGGCCATCTATCCACATTTGTATTCGAGGGACAACTTTTACTTGCAGATTTAATTCAAGACCTTTACCAATGATTTTTTTCTTCTTTTCAATTGAAATATCCTGAATAGCAATAATCAGTTGTTTTATATTGTGCTGTGCTATATATGATGACTGAAATACTTCATTTGATGCCAGTACAGGAATCCCCTCTACTTTTTTACCAATTTTTGAGCGGTTATCATCAATATAAGCAATTACTTCATAACGATGCACAACGTCTTTTATGAGTGCGTTTTTTGCCAGCATCCCACCCGAACCCGCTCCATAAATAATCACAGGAATTTTTTCTTTAAGATAGTTTCGGGTTACTTGTATGAAAAATAATTTTATAACCACCCTGAATCCTATCAGAGAAAAAGAGGACAATAGAAAATGTAGAATGACGATAGAATAAGGCACAATGTAGGTGACTTCCTTATGGTTTAGATCCAAAGCGATATTAATTCCAATTAGCAGAAATAGAGAAATTCCGTTGGCCTTGATAATTCTAAAAACATCTGAAAGCCCTGTATGCCTTAGTATTCCAACATAAGGTCTGATCAGGAGAAAAGCAATCAGATATACTGCAGTTGTTTTCCCCAGTTGATATACAAACGCAGTAGGGACAATGACTGAGATATCGAAATTAAACCTGATAACATAAGCCATTGCAAAGCAGAAGCAAACGATGCACAAATCTGCTACTAAAACCATCCAACTGGATAGATAACGTTTAGCGTATAAGGCTACGAGATATTTGATCATAATATTATTAATTAAAATAATATTCTCTCAAAACGAATTAAAAATTAAATATTCGTTAGGGTGGGAACTGAATATTAAATGTAAATGTATGTTATTATTCTTTTATATCAAAATTAATGATTGAAATCCTATTATTAGTGATTAACTCCTTTACCTGAAAGAACTGAAATAAATGTGAGGCTGATGATTTTAAGATCGAACCAGATTGATTTGCGATCAGGATATTCTTTTTCCAAGGCTACTTTATCTTCTAAAGATCGTCATCTCTCCCATTAATTTTTGCCCAACCGGTGACACCCGGTTTGAGTTTTTCCACTCCTGCAGCAACGCAAAGCCATTAAATCAGCCTGATTATAAAGGGCAGGACCCGGCCCGACGAATACCATGTTCCCTTTAAAGATGTTCAATAAATAATGCTGACTCATTGCAACTTTTGCGTTTTGTTTATTAAA
>JAHIVC010000030.1 GCA_018816945.1 Bacteroidota bacterium
ATAATGCTGACTCATTGCAACTTTTGCGTTTTGTTTATTAAACTATTTTGTGAATAACTGCGTTCTTTTTATCAGCTTCCCGAAGTATTTTTCCTAAATATTTTTTGTAAATTCTTTGTGCTTTTAATGGTATAGCTATTACACAAAGTGACACAAAGAAAACACAAAGTTGCACAAGGATTTTATCGTGGCACAACAAAAAATGAAGTAGCCTTGATTTCCACAATCAGTGTTTAACCCCTTTACCTGAAAGAACCGAAATAAATGTGAGGCTGATGATTTTAAGATCGAACCAAATTGATTTGTAATCAAGATATTCTTTTTTCATAGCTACTTAGTCGACTTAGGATATTTCATCCCTGCCATTGATTTTTGTCCAGCCGGTGATGTGGTTCATTAAAAATTCTTTATACCTGTTAACACTTCATCAATAATTCTTTCTGCCGTTTTCACCGGAAAGGCCGTAAGTTTTGCTACATGGATGCAATCTTTTATATCCGGCTTTCCTTTTCCATTGATGGTTGTTGTGTGGTTATTATTGAATCCGGAGGAAGGCAAGAGGTCATAAGCCGGAGAGAGTTTCCAGGTGTTGGCATGGTATGTAAAGGAAAAGTTTTTAGCATGGTCATCTTTATTTCCAATTGCGACATTAAATACCATCAGTCTGAACATTTTTTCCACTTCGTTGAAATCTCTGGTTAAGGCCATTGTAGCTTTGAGGAGGTCAGTATAATCGAGTGCCGGTAAGCGGTGACTGGCGTATAGTAGTCCTGAGGCGGTATGCACATGGATTCGTGTGCCGGCAATGCGGTCGAATCGCTGCACACCAAAGTACTTTCCATCAAACAAGCGGGTTTCAGGCATTTCGATACCACATTTGCCGGCCATTTGTGCATGCTGGTATTCAATCATTCCTACCTCTTGTGGATCGGTACTTGCTTTAAATTTGATTAGCCAATCCGTTCCGTCAATCTTCAAAAGCACTTTTGGCCTTGCGCCACCCGAGGAACCTGCTTTATCAAAAATTTCTTCCAACGCAGCCGAAGCATCTGCCTGAAGAATTTTTGCAATCTCGTTGGCATAGTAAACAAGCTGATGGTTTGATTCGTCTTCGGGAATATGCTGAGCCGGTTGATATGAAAGTGCTCCCATCCCATGATGGCCCACGAGGCTGAGCCGATCAATGACCGTAAATTCGGACGGATTATACCCTTTGGTACTCAACCATCGATCGGTAAGCAGTGTACCCCAGCCATCAGAAAGGCTGTCATTAAAAACACCAAACAGCCCATTGAAAGGTTCTGACCTGGCTGTAAAAACACCACTTTTCAGGGGCAGATAGAAGGGGGATATGGAAAAGCCATTACTGAACCATCCGGATTCGTATTCAAACACACAACGCCTGTCGGGGGCAAGTGCCAACCTTCCTACCTTTTGTGATTGATAGTAAACATTCAGTGAAGTATGATGCTCAATCATTCCGTCTGCCTCTTTCACGCTTTTTTACGTTTGACAATTTCAAGACTTCTTCGATGCTTTCGTATTGCCTTTTGGTAAACAACAGCGCAAATTCCTCGGTGGCATCCATAACTACAGCAATCATTAAAAGGTGTTTAAGCGATATTTCATGACTGTTTTCAAAACGTTTGAGTGTCCCCAAACTCACACCGGCTTTACTTGCAAGTCCTTTTTGTGTGAGGTTGAGTTCGAGCCGGCGAGCACGCATCCGAACCACTATCCCTTTAACGATGGAAACCGGGTTAAAAGTATCAAGGGTAAAATTATTATCGGCTATCATATTAGATATTAATGTTAATTATCTTGATTGAAGCTAAAATAGTAGCTAATACAAAAGTAATCATTATTGTTAATGAATAAGTTGTTATGCAGGTATTTATTTTAGTAACCGGGAAACAAGGCGAGGGGGCGTCTTGGCGTGAACTTGTTTCTTGCAGCTAACACGTACCCTGAATATTCGGGGTTTCTCTTTGAGATCAGAGATCAGAGATCAGAGATCAGAGGTCAGAGGTCAGAGGTACGACTTCTGACTTCTGATGTCCGATGTCAGGTTTTGGATGATTTTTTGATTAAAAAAGGATTCGGATTATTTAACATCGCGCCCAACATTCTTCCAATCGACTCATTTTTTTCATTTAATTTCTTTTTGTCTTCTAGCGTAATATAACCACAATCGTATGCAAAATTGATGGATGAGTTTGTTTCACTGTTCTCTCCGTCACAATCGGTTAATTTACTGATGAAATGCGCTTCATAGCGTCTTTTTGCCCAGGCCTCACGAAGATTAAGACAAACTGATCTGGACGACCTTCTTATTTGACTTGTAAGCGCATACTTTTCTTCCGGTGGGAATGCTTTGGAAAGTACAAATATCTCCATAGCCAGAGAATACGCCTTTTTATAAGCCTCAAGTTCCTTTGCCGAATCAATTCTCATTCTATTTTAATTTAACCAATTTCCCTTTCCAACTTCCGTCTTCCGGCTTCCGACCTTCTACTCCCTCTATCTCGCAGCAGCACGTACCCTGAATATTCGGGGTTTCTCTTTGGGATCAGAGGTCAGAGAGCAGAGATCAGAGATCAGAGATCAGAGATCAGAGGTCAGAGATCAGAGGTCAGAGGTCAGAGATCAGAGGTCCGACCTCTGACCTCCGACCTCCGATATTCACCCATCAGACAGATCTTGCCCATTCGAAAAAAGGCAACACCTTGATTGTATTTTTATCAAGCCTAAACGTATCTGTTTGATTCACTGTTATAATCAATCCCTCGTTCAAACCAAAATACGCCATAGCCTCTGTTAAACCTGCCAATTCTCTATTTGTGTTTTCCTCATCGAGTTGCCAGCAAACCTGACACAGGGTTTTAACTTTTTTCTTTTCAAATATTACAAAGTCGCATTCATTTTTTTCTGAAAAATAGTAGATCTCCTTAGCGGTTCTTCGCAAGTGCAGAAAAACCATATTTTCGAATAACCTGCCATTATCGTCACTAAACGACACCGAATTGGTTTTAATAAACCCATTATCTATGCAATATATTTTTTTGGGATTTACGAGCTGTACTTTACCGGAATAGCTAAAACGTGGAATAAAGAAAAACAGGTATGCGTCAGAAAAGTAAGACAGGTACTCCATGATGCTCGCTGAGGAGCCAATTTGAAATAGCTTTCGCAGACTGTTGCCGGTAAACAGTTTACAGCAGTTTGATACCAGCCAAACGGCAAGTTGTTGCAAAAGTGTAGTGTTTTTAATATTGTACCTCAGGGCTATGTCCCTGATGATAATATCGTTGAAGGTTTGCATCAGGACTTCTGGAAGGCCGGTTTTCAGAAACTCCGGAAAACCACCACTGTTCAGGTAGTTTTTCGATGATTCATCACCAGGCTGCTGATTGGTAAATGAAAGAAACTCCTGATATGAAAAAGGGAAAAGCTCTTTTGAGATGTGCCTGCCGGTTAATTTGGTGCCCAATTCTTTGCTTAACATATTTGCGTTTGAACCACTGATATAAATCCGGTAGCCTTCATCCAGCCGGAAACGCACAAAATTTTCCCATTGCTTAACCAGTTGTATTTCATCGAAGAAAAACGATTCAATACTGTTATTTTCAGCGATTTCCTGCAAACGGTTAAAGTCACTTAGATCAAAGCCCGACAAACGGGGATCTTCAAAATTAAGATAGATAGATGCTTTATCCATATTGCTGTTCATCTGTTGCAGCAAAGTGCTTTTGCCGCAGCGTCTTATACCGGTTACAATAAAGGCGTGTGAAGAAAGGTTTTGAAAACCGGTTACACTGCGTGGCAATCCGGTATTCACTTTTAAAAGCCGCTCCTTTTGAGAATCAACAATATTTTCTATGGTAAGTTTCGATAACATACAATAAGGTTTTCGTTAGCGAAGATAACTATTTTTTGCTGACAACAAAAACTATCTTTTGTCAACACTCCCGCCCGAACGTTCCGTTCGGACCGGGCGGGCATCACTCATCTCTCATAACCCATAACCCATAACCCATAACTCATAACTCATAACTCATAACTCATAACTCATAACTCATAACTCATAACTCATAACCCATAACTCATCTCTTAACTCTTTCTAATCCTATCCCCGAATCCCTTTCCGAATACCGTAAGGAAAATGAATTTGAAATAGCTCACGGTATTGAACCCTTTAATCATCCTGGCATCTGTTTCTGCCAGTAAATGTGGGGTAGACATGTCAATTTTATTGATTTGAGCTAATCCTGTAATTCCGGGGCGAACTGAATAAACGCCTCGGGAATCTCTTTCCTGAATCAATTCTTCCTGGTTGAACAAATTGGGACGGGGTCCCACCAAACTCATGTCTCCAAGGAGCACATTCCATAATTGAGGTAATTCATCCAACTTTGACCTACGCAAGAAACCACCAAAAGGTGTGATTAATGAAGCATCAGCCAGATGCGTGGCCACTGATTGGGCATTGACATTCATGGAACGGAATTTAGTCAGGTAAAAAGGCATCTTGCCCTTTCCTACCCGTTCCTGGCGAAAAATTGGAGATCCTGTGTCAAAAAACCCAATGATAATTAATACTATTATGATCGGGCTCAATACCAGCAATCCGATGAATGAAAAAACGATGTCAAATAGTCGTGTCATAGTTTGTTGAATGATTCAAATGTTTTTAACAGACCCTCTTTGCTGGATACGGGTAGTGGCTTACCAAGTGTATTTATAATCTTCTCATTGCTCACGACATATGACTCTGTCAGCTTCTGAAGTCGTTCTGAATTCAACGGTAAGTGGAAAACATCACCCACTTTAGAAATTGTTCTGATCAACTTGTGAGATACATTCCAAATCAGGGCTTTCCGATTCTGAGATTCTGCAATTAATCGAATAATATCATTCGTAGATATGCTCTCATCATCACAAATATTATATACCCCAGATGGGATGTTGTCGCGATGAATTAGTTCCCTAATGATCATGTTTAAATTATCGATGCTGCAAAATGATCGTTGATTATCAAATTTACCTAGAGGCCACGGGATTCTTTTTGAAACCATTTTGTAAAGTAAATTAAGGTTCCCCTTATTTCCCGGACCGTGGATCATACAAGGACGGAGGATATAAAGAGTGCGAAGTTCGGAGTTCGGAGTTCGAAGTTGGGAGTTTGGAGATGGAAAACAATTGAGAATGTAGTTTTCCGCCGCTAACTTACTTTCTCCATAAGGACCTTTGGGAGAAGGGACAACATCTTCGGTTAGGATATCCCCATCTAACTGATCCGCAACTGCTTTTACAGAACTAAAGAAAATAAACTTGCGGGCATCAGATTGCAAAAAATAATCAAATATCTTTTGGGTAAGCCCCAGGTTGATGTCAAAATATTCCTGTTTCGATACCGTATTCCTGATATCGTGTGCTTTTCCGGCCAAATGAATAACAGCATCCACCGATGGTATTTGTTCCAAATCATTCCACCCAAAAGAGCTTACGACACCTTCTTTTTGTGGCGAAACAATGTCTAATCCGTAAATCGTATGTTGCGCTTTTAAAGCAGCAACTAAGTTGCTTCCAACAAAACCATGGATGCCTGTGATGAGTAAGTTCATAATAATTGTAATTCAATAATTTTATTCGTGAGACTCAAATTTCAGGAGTAAGCGAACTGAAATTTGCAAGACGAACAATCCCGACGAAGTCGGAGGGTAATACCCCTCAACTCTGCTGCGGAATTAGTTTCTCACGAATTCTCGGGACTTTGGGGTTTCATACCCGTGATTGAATACAGAAACATGCATAGTGAGGTATTGATTTTATACCGTTTTCAAAATCAAAATTTTTGGATGAGATCCTGATTGAATAAGCTTCTTTTCTATCTTACGTTCCATAAAGTTTGTATGTAATCACATTATACGTTCTTTAAAATTTAAATATAATACATTATTATGAATGAATGAAAAACGCCCAGCACCTGACTGAGGTGGACAAAAAGTTCAACGACTCGAGGAGTGGTTAAGTAGTTGAGTAGGTGAGTGGGTCCTGAAACTTGGAATCTGGAACCTGAAACCTGAAACGAAACAACCAATTCACCAATTTACGAATCCACAAATTTACCAGCACTTATTACCATTGAATGTCAACCGAATGTTCATGAATGTTGATTTTTGATAGATTAAGGCTAAGGTTGAAAGTTGCATCAGATTTTAAAACCCAATCATGTATTTTTTGCGTTAGGCCGGTATTCATTTCAAAACAAGCTTCTGTATTGTTTTGTTTTTTTGATCAAGATGGCATTTGTTCCAACTCATTCCACCCAAAAGTATCTTATACCTATATGCTAAAAGTATAAGTATTACATTTTTTGATCCAGGTTTTTTCCTGTCTCAACATGATCAAAGTTAGGTAAGTATTGCTTAAGAATTTTCACAATAGATATTTTCGTTACATCCTTTGAATTAAACAATGTAATGAGTTGATCAATAATAATTTTTATCTCCTGAATGCTTCGCTTTTTTGAATTTTTGATAACACCTAGGTTTATAAATGAATCCAAGTCTAAAATTTCCTTTTCAGTATAAAATTCTTCAAATGTTTTTTCTCCTGAAGTATCAGAACCAAAGAAATAAATTGGATATGATTTTGACATAGGTGTCAATAAAAGTGCTTTTTGTCTTGCTTCCTCTTCACATTGACATATATCAGGTTCATATCCCAATTCATGTAATAAATTTTTTGCAATGACATCGAAAAGCATCATGTCCTTTTTTTCATTAAGTTTTGGAAAGAAAATATCACCGGAATCTCCCATGACAGTGGTAATCAAACACAATTCCCCAGATTCTTCCGGTGAAATAAAGAAACGCCGAATTCCTAGCGGGCAGGACCAAGGCTGTTTTTTGTTTAAGCGCTCCAAAAAACCCAATGGAAGACTTCCGGTTGAGAATGCTACATTGGCAAAGCGCGCTGTTGTGATATGAATTCTGGAGGAATAGGCCATTATTAACTCTTCCATCAATTTCTTGCTGGCGCCCATAATATTTATTGGATTGGCTGCCTTATCTGTTGATACACAGAAAAAGTGTTCGGGTGGGAATTCTAATAACAAATCCAGTAGTTTACAGGCTCGAAACACATTATTTTCAATCATGGCCTGAATCGAAAAAACATCTTTCTCACTACGTACGTGTTTATGAGCTGCAAAATTAGCCACTATCTCGAATGGTCCATGGTGCATAAAAATTTTTTCAAATACCTGATCACCGAAACTTACCGGATAAGTAATAAATTCATTCGGAATATTATAACCTGTTGAACTACGTATATCCCGAACTAATTCAGTAAGCCCATTTTCATTAATATCAACAACTACCAATTTTTTAATTTTGAATTTTAGTATGGCTTTGATGTAGGAGGAGCCAATAGATCCTGCACCTCCAATAATTAATATTGATTTGTTATTAATACGATTTTTCAGCTCCTTATCATATTTCAAAAAATCAGCATTTAACAAGCTGTCCTTTCGGTTAGTTACAAATTTTTTTATGAAACCTTCAATGTTAAACTCGAAGTGCATATTTTGGGGTTTTTAATATAAAATCCAATTTGGTACGATTAAATTTAATCATACTATAGGGTATTTTTTATGCAGTCAATTGTTCTTATTGACATTTTTTTGATTCTCGTTTTTTAGTTTATTAAGATGACTTACCATTCTTACACTCCAAAATTCAAAAAACCCCGTTATATGGATATTCAATAACGAGAAATCTTTAATTTATTTATTATTTTTTTTAATTTCCTCAAGATAAAGACCTGGGATTAAGACGATATAGGATAATAGTCTGCGAATTAATTTTTTGGGTTCATTAAATAGTCTATTTAGCCAAATAAACCGCAAACCTCCAATTTTAAAACGCGGAACATTCAAATCTCCAATGTAAAAATTGAAAGCAGCTCCAATTCCAAACAATACACCGTGATTAAGCAAAGGTACAAGTTTATACATGAAGATTTCCTGTTTTGGGGCACCAAGCGAGACCCAAATGATATCATGTTCAATATTATTTATTTCGTTGGCAATTGACTGATAATCAAAACATTCAACAGGTACAAAGGGTAACGAAATAGTTTGAAGATTTAAAGCATTCATTTTTTTGCATATTAAAACTTCTTTTATCCGATCTGTTATTTTAGGAGTGCTTCCTAAAAGTAAATGTTTAAAATCTTTTTCAATATAATACTCAAAAATTTCTGGACCATTTAACGCCTTAAACTTTTGATGATGAGCCCAACCTGCTAATACGGCAATTGAACTACCATCACAAGTATTGATAAGGGAATTATTTAATATTTGTTGATAAGATAAATTCTTCTGAGCCATTGTTAAAACATTGGCATCAACGACACAAACGTAACCTTTGTTTCTATTTTTAATAGACTCTTCAATAAATCCATAAAACACACTATGGTTAAACTCTAAGAATACGTTAAAGTACTTTTGCATTAGAATTTGGTAAAAAAATATAATAAGACATCTTCACAATTTTCAAATGATAACATTTTTTATTCAGAAAATTAATGTGCAGGCTTGCTAAGAATTTTCATTAATTACCTGTCTATATATAGAAATTAATTGGTCATAATGAATTTCTGGAGAATATTTTTCTATAAGCTTCTGATAACCGT
Organism: Bacteroidota bacterium; assembly: GCA_018816945.1. Lineage (NCBI taxonomy): Bacteria > Pseudomonadati > Bacteroidota > Bacteroidota bacterium. The sequence continues at coordinate 8,701 of JAHIVC010000030.1, forward strand.
TTTCACCAAGTTGAAAACACAAATCCTTATTCAAAGACAGGATTTTGATTTTATGGGCAAGATCTATATAATCACCGGGACTAAATAGCAAACCGTTTACTCCATCTTCGATTATTTCAGAGTAAGCCCCTAATCTGGGGGCAATGACCGGCAAATGGTGTTTCATAGCTTCAAAAAAAACCATAGGCGCACCCTCATATGATCGACTGGTGAAAACTAAGAATCGAGCATTATGATAAATACTATCCATTTCTTTTTTGGGCACTATTCCTTTAAGTTGGATGCTTTCTGGAATTTTAAACTGGTTAATGAATGCTGAATCAATTTGTCCGGCTACCAAAATGGGAAGAACTTTATTTTGTGAATATTCTGTCTCTAAAAAATCCATTGCCATAATAATTAAATCGAACCCTTTTTGATTGTTAACACGACCTGAAAAGACGATATAACTTTTTGATGGTATAACACAATCTTCTTTAAACTTTGCATCTAAAAAATTTGAAAGAACAGTCATCTTCTTTTTACCGAAACCGTTTTTAATAAGTTTTTCTTTCTGAAAGTTAGTTAAACAGATGAATCTGGAAATATTTGAAGAAAAAAAATGCCTTTTCCGGGCATAAAAATTGCGTAATGCATAGCCCGAGCTTTTTGCAAATGAACCTTCGCAATTTCTTATGATACAGTTCCATTCATTTCCACCAGCACACCTCTCACAGATTTTTCCCTTAGTAAAAAAAAGTCCATTAGGACAAATTAAACGATAATTATGAACGGTCATAACTATGGGTGTGTTTTGTCTTTGAATAGTTAATAGAACTGTTGGAGAAATAAAAGGATAGAGATTATGAATATGGACAATATCAGGTTTGAAAATTAAAAGAAGTTTTTTAATTTCTAAAATAGATCTGTAATTATAAAACCCCGAAACGAATGCATTAACTTTTCCCCAGAACCCACCTATCTCTTCACTGCTTCTAGAATAGAGCAGAACTTCATTGCCTTTTTTTTCTAACAGTAATTTCTCTGCTTCAAGAACGGATTCTTCGCCGCTGAATTTTCCGTATTTATTGTGAATTTGTAGAATCCTCATAAAATTTGGTTAAATAAGGTTTATTCTACTGGTGTTAAATGAGATGAAATTAATTTTTTGGCCATTAAATTTAAAGACCAGGAAAGCCCAATAAGAAAAAAAACAACCGGATATGGAATAAAATCCGTGATACCTAGTAAAAGAAACCCAACTATAAGACCCATTAAGGCAACAGACCATGTTCTTATCTGTTGATAATCTTTAAGATGAATATATTTATTTGTCAAATGAATAGTTTTGTGTAAAAGATATATACAATGAATCATCACTCCTACAAGAAAGATTAAAAAAGGGATACCCCATTCCAGGGCAACCACCAAATAAAAACTATGTGCACTTTGAACAACCATTATTGATTTTCCGCCTTCATAAGAATATGAAACGCCTTCGATTAGCATCGAAACATATCCACCGGGCCTTAGTCCCACGTAAGGCGAAGCAAGAACGATAGGAATTCCAGTTGTATAAATTAAATCCCGACCTGACAAATTCAAGCTAGAAGAACTATCTGAAGAAACACTGCGTAAGACTAATTTATCAACAGCACCGCTAAAAATCAAGAATGAAATAACAATAAATAAAAATAATGACCCCTTTAGCATTATTCGAATTCTAAAATTATACAATACTATAACAATCATAACGATGACTGTAGAGGCCACAATTATACGACTGAAAGTTATAAAAAGAGAAATAATTATAAAAAAAAGAAGATATGCATCCCTACCTGATTTTTGTTTCGAAATTAGATAAGAAAAGATGAATGCTAAAGGTATTAGTAATGTTTTGCCATAGCCTATTGAGTCAGGATTCATGAATCCACTTAGCCTAAAACCATCATTACGAATAGATGCGATATAACCTTGCGGAATAAACTCAATTTGCGTAATGTATCTGATGAGTGAGCCAACAACAATTATCCATGTAAATACTTTAAGAATTTTATATAAATTCCCAAAATCAGTTCTATAGCTAAATGATTTTACTACTGCTATTGACAACACAGGGCCAATTATCATAGGTAATGCAAAACCAAGCATATGAGAATTTCTGTGATTGCTAATATAATTCTCCTCCGGTCCGGTAAATATTCCCCAATTTAAATACGTCTCAATTGGAATTGGTAAGTAAATTAATAGTGTAACAACAACAATGACAAACAGAACATACCTTTGCCAGGGCTTAACAATGATAAAGGAGTTTCTTTTTTTGAATGACATATACATCAGGGAAAAGATTGAAAAAACATAAATGGCCTTTTCAAGCCAAACAGTCTGACCAATGAAAGATATAGGGTATGGTACTAAGAATAAAAAAATATATGGAATAATAGACGATGTTTTTAAATAATAATTGTAAGATAGATATAAAAGACATGAATAGAAAACGAAAAATTGTATATTACCTGATGATAAAGATACCAATGCTAAAAAGATACTAAATAGCTTCATATTATTAGAAAAAATGTCTGATAAAACCTTGAAAACGTGTATGAAATGAAGTTATAATGAGTATTACTTGTTGCTATTCTAAAATATCTTCTATAAAATGTGTTGATGATTGGTGGCCCTTGTAATATGGACTTAAGAAATACCTTGGTTTCATATAAAGTTCATGAGGATTATAAATATCAAAAAACTTGGTTAAATCATTACGAATAAAAAAAGCGTTTACCCCATTTGAATTACAACATAATAGGGTATAGCTGTTTTTTAATAAGTTAATATACGATTGAAGGCTGGTACCAAAATAGTCATCTCCCTTCCAGAAATGGATTTCATTATATTTAACAATAATTTCCAAAGGCAATGGAAATTTTGCATTATATTCAACACAAATTAAGGAGGGATTTACTCCTAAGTTGATTATTTCACATAAAATATGATAATCATTACCATCTAAATCAATTGATAAAAAATCTAAACCTTGTTTATCGATTTGCAAGAATTCTAAACTCTTTTTAATTAGTTCATGGGTATTATCTTTTGTTACATATTCATCTAAAATCATTAAGTTTGATCTAGGTTCTTGACAATACTTTCTTTTAAATGCAGTTATGGCTTTGTCAATCCAAACACCCCTACTACCCTTTAATAAAAGGAGGCTGGTGTTATTCTCATTAGTTTCGACTCCAAACTCGATAAAATTAACTTTTTCTTTACCGATTTTCTTAAAAATAATTTGAATGATGCCATCCTCGTCATTTTGAGAGTAAACAGAGTAACCATAGTGAAGAAGTGAATTTGGCATCGATATCCTTAAGTCACTTAAAAAAATCGTCAATATAATTAATACAAGCAATTTCCTTTAACTGCTCGATATGATTAAACATTGTTTTTAGTCGATTTATAAGCGAAATAAATGATTTGTATCTCTTCATTATGCTTTTTGTACTTAATTGAATAAATGATATTTTTAGTTGTAATCTTAAATCTTTCCAAACACACTAATTTACAAAATATAAAAAGTATCCCCTGCTTTTTTAATATCTAAGGCTCTTCAAGATGTTCTTTAGTGATGCAACTATTATGTTTTTATTTCTTTATGCTTGCATGGTTCTAAAATATGTATCCAGTTTATGTTTCTTTAATATAACGAACTACTCTTTATCTTCTGGAGAGACATTTCTTCTAGAACCAATGGTGTTAATTACAATACTGATAGTTTAAGTATGAGCGGGATTTCATGAAAACATTTTTGAATCATTCAACTTATAACTAAATACATTTTCATTGTATAAGTAAGGATTTTTTATGAAAAATTAGGAGAAAAATCAATAGACTTTTAGAATGTATAGAAATTTATCGTCTCTGATCTTGCATAACTCATCTCTTTCTTTATTCCGATAATCATATTTATCCCCTTCTTTACCCAATTTTTTTTTGATCTTTGATACTAGAATTTTTTTTCTTATTCATCTAGTTGAATAGTTGTTGGATAACATTTTCTAAATTAAATAATCTGAATAATGATTATCAATATAGTCTCTCAGTGAAATCCTCCAGTTACACATCAAATTAAGATTACGAATATTAAGTTTTCTTGAAACTAATCTTTCTGATAATGGTCTAGGCGCATAATAGGTATCCTTAAAATAATCTGATGAAACAGGTATTAGTTTTATTTCCCGACTGAGATCCAATATTTTTAATAATTCTGTTGCAACCTCTATACGCGTTGTTTGACCTTCACAAACCATGTTGTATAAGCCCCAATATTCCTTTTCTATCAATGTCTTTACATTTCTTGCAAAATCGTAAGTATAAGTCGGGGTCCCGTCCTTGTCATCTACAATAAATAATTCTTTTCTGCCATTCTTTAATTGCTCCATGATTTTTTGAATGAATTTTTTGTCTTTTGTTGGTCCTGCACCCATCATCCAACCTGCTCGACAAACCAAATAGCGTTTTGCATTTTCAACTACAAATCGTTCACCCATATATTTAGATCTAGCATAAACACCTAATGGATTAGGTTGATCCCAATCATCATACAATGCCTTCTTACCATCAAAAATACCTGCTGAAGAGATGTAAAGCAATGGAATATTTAATTTATTTGCAATGTTTACAGCAGTTTCTACCGATATAGTATTCGTCGCATAGGTGTCATCTTCATTCTGCTCACAGAATTCCAGGTCTGTGTAGGCTCCTAAATGAAAAAGATAGTCGGGTTTAAATTCGATTACTTGTTTCATGTATTCATCTGAATCCCGAAAATCCAGAAAATTTAACCATACTGAATTTACATCTTTATCTGTGCATTTCAAATCATATTCGTTATTATATTCCCTATAAAAAGCTTCTCCAAGCATTCCGCCACATCCTGTAATAAATATTTTTTTCTTCACCATTAGTATTTATAGATTAGATTTTTAAAATTCTGAAATGAAAAAAGATTCATTAATAATTGTATATTGAATATTTTTGAGTTGAAAAAAATTAAGATTCTTTTTTTGAGAGGAATATTATTTTTATGAAAGCACACAATTATCCAGTATATTAAAATTACTTTACGAAGGCTATTTTCAGAAAGACTTTTTTCCCTCCTGTTAATCATTAGAAGCTTTAGGTACCATTTTTCTATGGCGTGAATATCAAACAAGCTAATATTTTTCGTAATGGGGAGTAAATTATGAATGCTTTTTTCTTCTTCGCTCAATTCAATTGAAAATGCCTGCTCTACTATCTTATGTCTTATTTTTTTAAATATTTCATTTTGAATATTTTCATTCAAATGACTAACATTACTGTTATGCCATCGAATTAAGAGTAAAGCATTAGGCAAATTTGCCAATTTGGCTTTTGTTGAAATTTTAAACCACAGATAATAATCTTCTGCAGGATAATAAGACAAGTCATATTTCATACTATTATCTTCTAAAAGCAAACTCCTCCTAATCATGACAGATGAATGAATGAAAGGATTTCGAATAATCATATTTGCCCTTATATCCTGATCATTTAATGGCATAGAAGTATGCCAATGTTTCTTGCCGAAAAATATTGCATTTGTACCACAAATTCCGACATCTAAATTGTTTTCCATATACCGAACCTGCAACATCAATCTATCAGGCAGTGATATGTCATCATGATCCTGTCTTGCGATGTATTCTCCTTTTGAATGTGTAATTAATTGATTGAGAGAATGAACATACCCTTGGTTAATTTTATTTTTAAAAACTTTTATACGGCCATCTTTGTAGCTTGAAATAATTTTATGGGATTTATCATTACTACAATCATCGATAATTAAAAATTCAAAATCAATAAATTTTTGATTTAAAATACTGTCCAGGGTCTTACAAATAAACTTTTCAGCGTTGTAAACAGACATTATAACAGACACTTTGGGATTACTCATATACTATTTTTTGTAATCATTAAATCGAGTAATTCAAGGTCACTCCTTTTAATTTGTAAAAGAATGAACTTATTATGCAGATTTTGATGGGGAGAAAATAACTTTGCATTTTCCAACAGGTATTGTTGAGAATTTTGAAATGGTTTTTCCAAAAACTTGCTTGACAATGGAACTTTATCGCAAAGGGATTTGTAGGAATTTTTTAAAAATTCTTTCTGACCGGATCTAAGGTGACCTCTATTATAATAAATTGCAATGAATAACATATGGATAATATCATAGCCCCAATACTCTGCTTCGGATTTATGGAAATGCTCCCAATCAATTAAATAAATAACTCCTCTATTAATTATTATGTTACTTATAACCAAATCCCCATGAATGGCAATTCTACCTTCTTCCATCTTCCATAAATTCTTGTAAAGGTCAATAACACTTTCAAAAATTCCTTCATTTCCTTTGATGCCACTTTCTGATTTTTTATTCCATCCATTATAATACGGAATTTTTATTTTGCAATAATAATCATTGTCAAAAGAAATGTTATTAACCCACCCATTTCTAGAATAATACCATTCATACCCATTCAATTCATTCTTTATGAAAGTGTTCCCAATTTCAGATACCGCAACCTTTAAATAGTATTTAATGGATGTGTCAAAGCATCTGAAAATAGCGATACCATTGTTATGATGATTAACATTTACTAATTCGTAATTCATGCTTGTGATTTTATTGGACTTAACACAGTACTAACAATAAATGTGAAACCAATTATTAAAGATCTCTGAATCTTTAACTATTACTGTTTTTTTTATAGGCAATTATGATAAATGCGGGTGCCAATGAGAAGATTTTTAATTTTTTAAATATTATAAAATCCATTATTTTTATTATTTTAAAAACAATTTTTGCCCATAAGTCAGTTCTCTTTTTCCAATAAAAAACTGTTTTAAAGTGGTCAAAATATTTTTTTTCAGCCGGAATAATTTTAAGAGGGAAATGGTAATCAGGGAAAGCGACAGAAAACTTGTATCGATCAAACCCCGCCTCACTCAACAATTTTTTTAATTCTTTAATTGAATATATATAATTGACATATGGCCGACCGTACCAAATATTTGAAATAATATTCGCAAAAAATCTTGGCAAAATAGTAGTAAAATAAAGATTTGAATGCGGATCTCTTTTCCATAAAAAATGTTTATAATCGTATCTGTTTTCTATAGCCAAGTAAAGCCTGCCATTACTTTTTAGGGTTTTATTCACATTTTTTAAAAATGCCAATTGCTCTAATCGGGGATTTGTTTCAGGAGTAACAAATTTTATTCTTTTCTTTTTGAAATGATCTTTTAGGTCGACTGCTTCCTGTTGAGGTATCCATTCCAAGACCCCGTTGACAATTGAAAAATCAAATACTCCTTCAATATTCAATCCATTTCTCAAGTTTGCATTCAACAAATAACAATTATTTATTTTTTCCTCTTCTATTCTTTTCTTCAAAAACTTTAATGAATCAATTGTTTGATCAACACCCAGCATCGCCTTACATTGACGAGCTGCAACCAGCATTAGATTTCCCCACATACACCCATAATCAATTCCTATTTCATTTTTTTGTATCTCAAGAAGCTGCAACCCAACAGCTCTTGTCTGATCAAATATCATATTATAATACTGAGAAAAATTCTCTTCTATTGCTTCTTTTGTTGATTTAGTCTCTAAACTTAAGAATAGAGTTTCTTGATCTTTTTGAGAAAAATTACTCCAATACCCTTCAGTAGATGATTGGTGATAAATTGCATTATAATAGTCGAATTTTGACATCAACATATCTCTTAATTCATTCATATTTAAATGATTTATGATATTAAATCGTGGAAATTATATGCCATTTTTAGAGCATTGAATTTTTGGATATGTTCTTTTGCTTTATATGCCATTTTAGAATATTTTGTGGGATTATTATAGAAATCAATAATGGCCTCACAAATCATATCTGGAGATTCTGGTGAAATTATTCTGGCGATGTCAGAATTATAATACTCAGGAATAGCTCCAACATTAGTAATAATAGTAGGAATCCCTATACTCATCGCTTCAGCAATTGTATAGTTAAACGCTTCAAAATCTTTTGTCAACATTAATAAGACATCAAAGCAATTTATTATTTCATCCGATTTGTTTTCAATAAATCCAGTAAAAATAACCCGATCTTGCAAATCATATTTTTTAACCAGAGACTTAAGTCTAAAAATCTCTTTCTTATTACCTCCGCCAACAATTAAGACTTTAAATTTTATCTTTATTTCTTTCGGTAAACGGGATAGGGCAATGATTATATCTTCCTGCCCTTTGTACCTTTCGACTCTGCTAATAATTCCAAGAATAAACTCATCCTTTGTTATGTTATATCTTTCTCTTAAATTAATATCAGCAAGCCCTAAACCGTTTATTAAATTAATGCCGTTGGGTATTACACGTATCGGATTTATCATGGTATTGAAATGTCTTCTTTCCACCAGGGTGGTTCTTGTAGCCAAAGAAACAGTTACCAAATCAGTGGCACATTTTTGTAATCCAATAATTTTAATAGAGTCCAACAATATAAATATTGGAATTCTCGGCATCGCTGCATGATGGATCAGCAAAACACGTTTAGGGATTTTTAAAAAAGTTGAGCTAAAAATAATTGTAGTACAGCTCCTGGCACCAGGAAATCCACCATTATCAGATATTAAGACATCGAATTCCCCATGAATTTTTAATAAAAAAACCCCTCTTATAAACTCATAGAAAAAAATGAGCCAAGCAAAAAAGAAAGAAAATAAATAAAATCTGTCCCAATTAAATCGTTTATATTGAACCAACTTTAAGTTTTGAATTCTTTTTAAATACACAATGTTTTTTTTAACCCCATCATTATCATGATTGTAAAAAAGAATAAATTGGTCCTCTTTATCTGGCCAGTTTTGGAGTAAACATAATAGATGAGTGTCAACACCGCCATGTTCTTTAGAATCTAAATATATTGCAATTTTCATAAGATTATTTTCTAAATATTGTATTAAATAACAAAAACTTAAATCGTTTTTTATATCTCGTAGTTATGGAGTTATTATCAGAAAACCATCCAAAAAGACGACTTTTAATTTGAAAGAAGTTTCCTGTTAAAGAAATTAAATAACCCAATTTCTCAAAAAAAACATTGTTAAAAAGAAAAACTCTTATAGAACCTAACTTCGTGTATTTATAAATACAATCCTTTATTGTTTTTTTTTCTTCTGAGCTCAAATTCGAATCCGGATGCAATGCAAATTCCAAAGCCAAATCAAATTGTCCATAGGCGCACAAAATCAATACAATTTTCCAAATCTTTGTATGCTTAATTTGATCTTCTAATTTTTTATTATAAAAATGATCAATAGAAATGATAAAAAATGTGTCTGCGAACATTATTTGACCTCGGGTTGAGTTGGATATAGGTAAGTTTTTCTGTTTTGCATAATAATTACATACATCTATTAATACAAAGCCATTTTCATACATTAGGTTATAAATTTCCGGAAAAAAATGTTCCCCCTTATACATCTCATTGTATTCAACTTCAATCTCAAAAAACAAACTATCAGAAATAAATTCATTGCCCATTCCTATTAATACCTGAAAAGCCAATCCTTGAACATCAATTTTTACAATGTCAGGTAAAATATTATTGGTAACTAATATTTTCTTTAAGGGAATCGTTTGAATTTTTATTTGCTTTTCGACTTCCCACCTCTCAGATAAATAGAATTTTGAAAGAAACTCATTGTTGGGACAAAGGATTGAAGAACATCCTGGCTCATTTGTTAAATATAAGCTAGACTCACCTTCAATATCAGATATGGCAATTGGGAAGTAGGTAATATTTTTAGTAGTGTTTTTATTTAATAAGGCACACTCTTCTTTATCTGGCTCAAAACCATAATAGATTATAAATTCGCTATCAACTCCATCCCAAGGTGGGTTTACACCCCATCTAGCACCAATATCAATCAGCGTGATTTTTTCACTTTTAGGGAATGGCAATGATTTTAGTAATTTTTTCATCTAGCACCTTAAAAATTTTGGAATGTACTATTTTAAAGATATTAACTTAATAATTATTTTTTTGCTTGTTCAATAAGGAAATCTACAATTCGCTCACCTGATTTACCGTCTATTTGACCAATATACTTATTGCCATATTTTTCTAAAAAATTGGTTAAAAAACCTGTTAATTCAGAGGCGTCATTAATATTGCGAAGAACTATATCCAATAGCTCTTCACCTTTGCTAAGCCTTATAACCTCGTCCCAGTTTAATCCAGAATATGGTAAACATAATGAACCCTCTATTAAATTTGGTTCAAAGAATATTGTTGGAATTCCGGCTGCCTGGGCTTCAAAAAAACAAGATGAGACATTACAAACCAACAAATCCATAGTACCAATAATTTCAGAGAAAGGGATTGAAAAGAAGCTATTGAATTTTAGGCTATTTTCTTTAACTCCCACAAATTCAAATATGTATTTGAAATATTCAGCGGATTCATTGTGAGGTCTAAAATAAACTTCAATACCTTTCTTAGCTAATTGTGGGAATAAGGGGATGATTTCTGCTAAATATTTTTCGCGAAATGCAAAACGATCCATGCGGGCAAAATGGTTATCTTCAAATGAGAGAAACAATACCCTATGAATTTTTTTAATCTCCTTTTTGGAAGTTTTGAAATAAGGATCGATACAAGGAGAACCAGTAACGCAATGAATGTCATTTTTATTGTAGGGATCATATGATCCTGCTAAAAAACGGATATCATAATCAGGTATTTGTGCTATTGAGCTACTCGCACGAAAACCCTGAATTCCATGATCAACAAAAGCATATAAAATATCATTTCTTTTGCAGATATCCTTTCTAAGTTGTGCATTTTCACCTTCAGACTCAATGTCTATCATTATTTTAATTTTATTTTTAATTAATGCCCATTCTAATTTATTACGTGATAACAGCAAATTAGGAATCTCATTACTTGTTAGTTGTATAGCAACACGCTGATAGAAAGGAGAATAGTCAATACCATGATAGCAATATGAATTGTTTGATTTGTTTTTAATTCTTGCACTTAAGGCAGTTAAAAATTGATCATCAAATTTAGAAAGAGGAGTCTTGGTCGTTTCAAGATTTATAAAAGACGTGTGAAAATGATTAATCAATTTTTTTACATACAGATTGGGTATAAATAGGTGAGCCTTTTGATTTTCAATTAGTGATATTAGGTTTGGATAATTATTAATAAAGATTCTAGTTTTGCCACGATGTCGTAAAATATTTATTTTATTGATGGTATATTCTAAAAAGGTTATCAAAATTTTTCGAATTAATTGTTGGATTATTCTTTTTACAGAAGTTTTTGATTTTATTTGTAATTTTTGATTTGCAATTATCCCAGAGGGAATAACCTGATTGCAAGGAATAAAGGTTAAGGTAATATCTAGCTGTTTGCAAACCAATTCTGCAAGTTCAACTTTGCTAAAGATTCGTTCCACATCATTACCATTCTTGTAAAAAGTGTTTTCATTATCTGAAAAGTCACAAAATACATGTTCCGGTTTGAATTGAGATACCGCCCAGCGTATAACCTCTCCGTATTTAACCAAGATATTTAATAAATAACTTTTATTAATCAAGATACGTGATATCTCCCCAAAAGAAAAACCATTATACTGTGAAATATCACCTTCGGGTTTATTATACCAATAAGAAGTAAACTCATCTGTAATTTCTTGTAGATTTGAGAAATCTTTACCTGAAAATAGATCATCAATGAAAAAGACTTCTTTACATTGCTCGCTCTTACTCAAAGATAAGTATGGGAGATAATTAAAACAAATAACAACATCATTGTTGTGTAGTAGCTTAGCTATAACACTTTTATCGTTCTCTATTAGAAAAACATTCATTAAACTTAAGCGCTGAAATTCATTAAGAATAACTTATTGTTAATTTGTTAAATAATAACTGGAAAGTAGAGATTTTTTGTTCTTTCCTCTCATTTTATTTGTTCACTACCTTCTGGTAGTATCTTAATCCGAATTAATTCCTCAATGAAATCTAATAAAATATAATCATCCCATTTTCTAGAAATGAATTGTACACCGAAAGGCATGTTTTCCGGACAACGAAATTTTGGAGCCGAAACTGCAGGAATGTGTGCCATTGTCCATATAAGTGATGGATCTGAAAGCTCTAAACTACCCCTTTCAGGTGCTGAGCTCGAAGTTGAAAGAGAAATTCCAACATCAAAAGGGGTTAGTAATTGATCTACCTCAGCAATTATTCTCTGTTGTTGGGAAAGAGCATGTTTGAAAGTGTCTAACGAAATCTCCTTTCCTCTCTCAATCATTTCATACATAATAGGCGAAATCTCAGTGGCTCCTTGATTAATCTCATTTTGAAAATAATATGATAATGATTTGGAATAAATTATTTCATGTATAAAGTGTGTTTCTGATAGACTGGATGGCCAGTTAATCTCTGTTACATTTATGTCGTGTTTGCTATCAAGTTGGTTGACAAAGTTTTGTAGCGATAATTTAGCATAATCTTTTGCTGAATCCCAAGTGTGAGTTTTAATTAATGCAACTTCCCAATGTTCCTTTCTCTTGTTTTCAGCGAGTTTTTTATCAATATTTTGAAATACAAACGGATAATTAGGACCTTTGACTCGTAATTGATTATATATAGGCCGAATGCTCATGCCATTAGCAGACAGAAAGCCTACTGTATCTAGGGTATCCGTAGTTTTTAGAATTCCCGTTCTTGGTATTGTGCCAAAAGAGGGTTTAAACCCCCAGATTCCACAAAAACTTGCAGGTCGCATAATCGATCCTGCTGTTTGGGTACCCAGCGCAAAAGGTACCATTCCGCAAGCAACTGCTGCAGCTGATCCACTTGATGATGTTCCGGGTGTTTTTGAATTATTATGTGGATTAAGTGTCTGGTTTAATTGATGAACCGCAAACTCAGCAGTCACAGTTTTACCAGCCACGATACCTCCACTATTACAAATCGAATCAACAACTCTGGCATTGTTGCCAGGAGTAAATCCTTTCCATAAAACCGAACCCATCTGTGTTGGATACTCACGGGTATTGAAAATATCTTTAACTCCAAATGGAATTCCTTCAAGTTCGAGAGCATGACCACGACGTTTATAAATTGAAGCGGCAATTTCACTGGCTTGAATAAGCCTGTCGGGGTCGAATACCTCCCATGCTAAGCATTTTTTCTCATGGATAGAGAAAGCATCAATTGTTTCATTTATCAACTCAGTATGAGAGAGACTATGATCCTTGATTTTATCAACGAGCTCTGAAATTGAGTAATTAAGGAAAAGTGAATTCATTTTGAGTTATTTTCTTTTTCGATTAAACGTGGATCGGGAGTATTTAAATGTTTTGCTATAATTTGTTCTACAAAAGGAATAATTACTTCGGCATTTTTTCCAGATTTTTTAAGTATAGGTAGTAAGGTCTCTTTTAATTGTTCTAATTTCATGCCATTCAGGATATTAAAAAATTCATTTTCATCCAGGCCCGTAATTTTTAAATAGTAATCAAGGGCTTCAGGTCTCTCCCGATCATGTTTGCTTATTAGTTTAAATCCTTCGTCTCTTGTGAGTAGGCCGTTTCGAATATCAACTGAAGCCTGCCATGTTGATCTTCCAAAGCCACGTTTTAGATAGCAAGTGAAATCATGCATGCCAGCCATTATACATTCGGCACTTTTATAACCCTTGTATGCATTTTCCATTTCTGTTTCCCTCCATCCATAGGTGTCCCTTATCCACTCCGTTTGGCGCTCGTCATCCCAGAAAATGTAATCACCAAGGTGAATTCCCCAAACACCGGTCTCTTCAATTTCTTCATAAGAAGGAAGTTTGAAACCGTTCAAATCTTTTAAACTTAATCCATCACCAATCATTTCTTCCGGCGTTTTCTTCGCGGATACTTTCGTAAAGTAATCTCGATCAAATTTGTGAACCGGACATTGATAGGTGGCTCGGCCATCATTTTCAGCTATAGACTCTCCCCATACTAACAGAGGTATTTTGAACTTCGTTGCAATCTGCAATGGGAAAGCTCCAACACCTGAGTGACAGTGCCAGCAAGAATCCCCGATAGCTCCAATTGATTTTCTTGCCAGTTTATTTACGGTCCCTCTTGCTGGAGTAAATTGAATATGATCAAGATTAAAAACCTCCAGACATCTTTGTAAATTGTAAAATCCTGTCTCAGAGAACCAATTATGACTAAAAGTCACAGCTAGTGGTCTTAATCCATAAATCTTAACTAATACATGAGCTTGAAAAAAACTATCTTTTCCTCCTGAAATGGGCAAAACACAGTCATAACCATCTCCGGCCTTTTGTTTAGCATCACTCAAAATTTTTTGCAGTTGCTCTTCGCGTACCTGCCAATTTATATGCATCTTTTCTTCAGAAGAACGGCAAGCTGTGCAAACTCCCAATTCATCGAAACTGACTCCTTCCTGAGTCTCCGGTGTACAGCATCTGATACAGTACCTAATTCCAGGAATTTGATGGTCGTTTTGTTGCATAAAATAATTATTCTATTAGTTTGATAAAATTATATTGCTTTAAAAATATTGACCGGGTAATAGGATGCAGCAACAAGCCCGACTTGCTTATTCTCATAAACAAATCGATTTGGTAAAATTGCATCAATTTTCATCCCGGAACGATTCATGAGTTTAATCATCGGTATATTAGTTTCCATTGTTCCGGCAGTAACAAGTCTAATGCCTAGTTCTTGTACCAAAACATTCATTACCAGAGCCCATGCCCGACTTGCAGCACCTGATCCCCAAACGCTTTTCTCTCCAATCATTATTGATACATCTGCTTTATTATTAAACAGATCAACTTCTACACCCATATTTCCAATGTGCAATATTTTTGAGTCAACTAACTCGATAGCCAGAAAATAGTTTGGAGACCTTTTTTGAGACTCAAAGTACTCGATACAGGTAGCTAAAGTGTGTTTGTGATGACGTTGTTCAGAATACCGAACAACTACCGGATCATTGAGCCAGCCTACATATAGCTCTGTTAAATGTCTTTCAGAGAATTCCACGATTCTGACCTTATCATCATTACATTCAGGAAATCTCGGTTTATTCGGCAATGATTCTAGTAAAGACATATATTAAATTCTTTTAATGTTATTCCATACTTTCCGAAACGCCTGCACGATTAAATCTACATCTCCATCGGTAAGTTCATAACTGCAGATCTCAATACCAAAGTAACTTTCATCATGGAACTTTTCAGCAACCGGACAAATTCCTTTAGCGTAATCGACCTCGCGGTGGCAGATGTCGGATGACCATGGAAATCCTTTTGAGCCGTAAGCAATCTTCTTTTGATAAATTGGCAACAAATGCACGTTAGCATAGCCAGATGCCAAACCGATTACTCCTTCGGATTCAAGTGCTGCTTGAATGCGCTCTCTGGATACACCAATTTGTGCAATATCCAGTACCATAGGGTAAATATAATAGGCATGAGTGCAGTCGGAATTAACAATTGGTGTTTGTAGTCCAGGAAGATCTTTAAGACCAGTTGTTAAACGTTCAGCAGAATGTTGTCTTTCAGATACTAATCTCTTTAGCTTTTTCAATTGCTCAATGCCGATTGCCGATTCTATTTCACCTAACCTAAAATTGTGCCCTATCATATTGACAAGATTTGTCACACCCTTGTCACTCACTACGGCCTCAGCATGGTTACGAATTAGTTGCAAACGTTCAAAAATGTCATCATCGTTAGTAACAAGAATTCCACCCTCACCCGTGTGAATATGCTTGTGATAATTTAGGCTATACCCACCTACATGGGAAGATGTTCCCGTAATTCTTCCTTTATAGAAAGTGCCTGGTGCCTGAGCAGTATCTGTGATTACTTTTAAATTATAACGGGCTGCAATGTCCATCAGAGCATCGATATCGCAGGAATGCCCAAATATATCAACTGCCATAATTGCTTTAGTGAAAGGTGTAATATTTGCCTCTACTGATTTTGGATCTATATTGAAGGTTCTAGGCTCGATATCGGCAAAAACAGGTATAGCATTCCAATGCAGGATGGCAGTGGCACTGGCGCACATGGTCCAGGGCGTGACAATTATTTCATCACCAGGCTCAATACCAATGGCACCAACCGCTGTAATGAGTCCGGATGTCCAGGAATTGACAGTAACAGCGTGTTTTACTCCTAAGTATTCTTCGCATTGACGCTCAAAAGCTTGTACTTTTGGACCTCCATAAAAATCAGGGTCCCAACAGCCCAGAAATTTGGAAAGTACCCCAGATTCCATGACTTCTCTTACAGCTTGAATCTCTTCATTTCCAATTGGATTATAACGTTTAAAAGACTTTGTAATCGTCTTGGGACCTCCATTAATAGCTAATTTTTCATATCTCATATTAAAACTATTTTATTTAATAGACTATTAATCAATTATTTCATGCATCGTTTTAATTGTATCAAATGCTTCATGACCACTGCACAATGAGGCTTCCTTACCTTCTAATGCCCGTGCAAGTTGATCAGCAACATGGTATTGATATTGGTACATTCCATTTTGAATAATTTCAGGATTCGGATTCAAGATGGTGTAACCGATAAAGTGCGGATCGATAATAGTGGACTGCCATTGAATGAGTTCTCCTCCGCGATCATAATGCAAACGACCTGTTTGACTGACAAGTTCAACTGTATAATGGGAATAATATTCTTCCCAGGCAGCAAGAAAAACGATATGACCATGTTCAAATTCGACATAGACATCAGGCTCCGGATCAATGTTATTCCAAAGACGACCTTTGCTGATAATGGAATGCCGTTGATATGATCCCAGCCAGAATTGGATGAGATTAAAAAGATGTGATCCGTTATGTAAAAACCCCTTTGAATACCAAACTGTTCCTTTAATTGGATTCGCAATACTTCCAGTCATGATTCTTTTTTTAACCTCGATTGCCCCTGGATCGGATCGGCGCATATAATTTACATACAACATTACACCGCAACTATCACAAGATTGAACTATTTCTTTGGCTTCTGCCAGATCATAGGCCAAAGGCTTTTCACACAGTATAGCTAAGGGCTTTGAAAGTGATAACACAATTCGTACATGCATACTATGAAAGGCTGTAGGGCTGGAAATCACAACTACATCGAACTTAAGTCCCTTGATAGCAGAAGGAATATCACTAAAAGCCGGTTTCCTAAAAAGTTTCTCAAATGTGGAACGCTGCGCTGCAGAAGGATCAACGGCACCCACTATTTCGAACGAGAGATGTACAGAGAAAGCTTTTGAATGTGTAAAAATCTCGTTTTTAGGTGAATTTAGATCATAACTCATACCGATCTGTCCAAGCCCAATTATTAAGCAACTATATTGCATGATTCATTTCTGTATTTTGTGATACAATATTTTGAAGGTGTTCGATCTCTTTTTGAGGTAAGCTGCAGGCTCTTCCTCCTGGAGGAATGCTGCTGATAACTCTTTTCTTTGCAATTAAGCCAATGACCATTGCCATGGATTCGCAACCAACAATTATGTCGGCTTCAGAAATCTCCTCTATTAAAGTTTGATTTCCATCACTGACAACAATCAAATCAGAATAGTCTCTGGTCCAATCATATTTGTCTCTTTTCTCCGAAGGATGCGGACGAATTGTAATCTTGTGAACAGGATATTCCAGCAATCCTCTGTTTTTTAAGAAGAAATTCAAAGCTTCCTCTTCTGTGTATCCCCAGTACCTTTCGTCTCCGTGCTGCAGCAATGCATGCGCACGGATGGGCTCGCAAACGTAGAGAATTGACTTTTGATGCAATGAATTTATCAGAGGTTTGGCTTTTTTAATTTCGAGTACTATATCTTCAAAGTAAGGATTCGATAAACGAACCAAATGTGCAGATGGGAAAATATTTCGCGCGATTCTTTCTGCTATTTCATCTCCTACCCATATTTCATCGGGAAGAATTAATTCTCCATTATTAAGGAAGCGCTCACGATAGTTGACCCAATGATCGAGAAAAGCAATGACTCTCTTTCCGGATGACTTGCATAATCTGATGGCCCTGCTTTCAAGATCAGATTGCCAACTAGTACCGCATAGCACCCAATCGCTTTGTTGTATGGCCAATTCCAAAGGTAAATTTATTTGACAGTCTAGCTTTTTTCGGAATATTTCGATAGCCGGACCCTCAAGCACCAAACAATAATTTTTATTTTGATGCGAAGCCCAACTGCTCAGGATCTCAGCACCCCCGGCATCATGACTGACAATTGCTATGTTCATGTTTCTCAGGTATCACCTTTTCTAATCACATTACTATTGATTGCCAACCATTCAGGATGCTCGCGCAAAAATCTGATAACATCGGCACATCCAAAAAGTGGTTTGATTGGCTCGAAGTGTTCAATTATCCGTTTCAGTAATTCATAATCAGCGGGTTCGTCCAGCGTTAATCCTAACTCAGGCCAGCATAGTTCAGGCGGGGCAACAAGGTGTACATGACTGAATACTTCAGGGTTATTTCTAATATGAAGTGTTACGTGTTCGTGATCAAGTCTGTTTTTTGTCATCATCGCGGAGCGTTTCAAGGTTTTAAGAAGAAAAACCTGAGTATCCATTCCATCAGGAAAGCTTCGAATATGTGCATTGCTAACATATTCGGCCCGATTGGCATAAAACATACGGATTGTTTGTTCAACGATTTCAGGATCAATAATTGGGCAATCTCCGGTGATTTCAACAACAAGTTCGGCACCTGCAAAATCAGCGGCACCGATCACCCTGGTCATCACATCATCTTCGCTTCCACGAAAACAAATGATGCCAGTCTTTCTTGCAAAATCAACAAGCAAATCATCTGTCGTGTTGGTCGTAGTTGCCAGAATTATTTCGTCTACTGATGGTACTGCTCGTAAACGGCGAATCAGGTGCGAAAGCATCGGCATGCCGGCAGCAGGTAAAAGCACTTTCCCCGGCAACCTCGATGAGGTCATTCGAGCTTCGATTGTTGCAACAATTTTCATTTTCTAAAATATTCGAATTAGACTAAAGCGTATCAATACATCCATAATTGTTTCGGATGTTTAAATGCCGATGAACACTAAACCCATTTTTATTTTTTCCTTCCGGATCAATATATCTGCCGACATATATCCTATCTCCATTATGATCTGTATCAATGCACCATATGTAATCGTTAACCCATAATATTTTAGTGTATAAGTGCCAGTAAGAAAATAGGGCAAATGCACATGATATTGCAGATGGCAATGAGATATTTTGCAGATAGAGTTCAGGGTTCTTTGACCGTGTTTCGTTTATAATGGACTTCCTTAATAAAAACCATTTGACACTTAATGAGGTTGAGAAAAAATCTTCTTTCAGATACCAATCCTGATTATAAAAACATGGTTCCGATACGTCAGGATTAATTCCAAAACGATCTCTCATAGAACTTAACGTCAGAGGGACTCCATTTGACATTTGCGATGTGCCTAAAATTAAAATGTAGTCTTTTTGTTTGTTAATTAGTTCTATTGGGCTAAAAGGGATGGGTGGGACATTTTCAGGAACACGGATATCCATTTTACTGCTAATGAGAGCCAGCTCGATGGGACCTATGAAATTAGTACCCATGATAGCTTTTGCTTCATCTATCGTTGTTGTTCTTTCCATTTTTGATATTCAATTGCTTCTTCAAATGAGGCTAAATGATTGTTTGTTTCATATTTATCCATACGGTCGAATTCAGATTCCAGCAAGTCAAATCGTTTACCCCAACCTGTTTCGGTGAACCAGTCTAATTTTTTTTCAGGGGCATTGTAAAGCAGCAAGGAGTTGTTTGAATCCAGAACTTCACGTAAAAAGGTTAAATATGCTCTGTATTGGTGATAATGCGAAGCTACCAAAATTAAGGACTGCCACTGGTTTGTTATTGCAAGTTTTATGACTCCTAATGCTTGTTCTCTTGTGTTTTGGGATCTATTTTCGTGAATAATTGAACTATCGGGAATGCCTGAATTTATTAATATTGGATGTACTTCAGAGAATGGAACACTTCCATAGGCAAGATTAGTGATTCCTCCACTGAAAACGATAGTTTTTGCGTAACCTAAATTGTATAGTTCAATCGCCTTTGAACATCTGTTCAGGCCATCTCCTTCCAGTAATATGATGGCATCTGAAATCCTAAGGCAATCATTGTCCACTAATGCAATTAGCTTCTCTCTATAAGTCATATTAAAAATTTTGCCAAAAAAGAGGCTGACCAGCTTCAATATATTCTTTTGAAGTTTTTCCAATGACTATATTCTTGAATTTTGGAGGAATTCCAAGAGCGGGTCTTAAAACATCGATGTCCTCTGCTTCAATTATCTTTCCAATTGGAATATTTCTTTTGGCATAAAGGCACCGACGTTGGACAAATACTGTTTCTCCTTCTTCTTCAACCACCTCTTTCCGGGTACTTCCCATAGCCCGTTCAATTTCACGAACATAATCAGCCATCTGTTTAAACTCATCTGGATTCATTGAATGCGGATGATCAGGCCCTTTATCTGCTTTATTTAAAGTAAAATGTTTCTCGATGACACAAGCCCCTAAAACAACTGAAGCCAGCGCAACTACAGGGCCTGGTGAATGATCTGAATAGCCTGTAAGTATATCAAAAGCAGACTGATATGTCTTTAGTACATTTACGTTTGCACTATCAAGTTTGGATGGATAATTTGTAATACATTGCATTAAAACCAAGTTTTTATTCCCGGTTGCTTCGATTGTGCGTACAGCCTCATCAATCTCAGACATTGTTGCATCACCGGTAGCCAACATCATTGGTTTTCCTTTGCGAGCAATGTAATCCAGCATTTCGAGCCAGGTAATTTCACCTGATCCAATTTTAATGAAAGGCACATCAAGTTCTACGCATAAGTCAACTGCCTCAAAATCGTATGGTGAGGTTGAGAAGTCGATCCCGATTTCGGCACAATAATCTGAAATTTCCTGGTGCCACTCCCTGGGAAACTCAGCATCTTTAAATACTTCGCTCACAGTTCTTCCCCACGAACCATGCACTCCCTCAAGCTTCATCCTGGAAAATCCACCTTCAGATACAATTTTTGGCGTGCAAAACGTTTGGAATTTTGCACAGTCAGCCCCGGCTTCTTTGGCTGCAATTATGAGTGCTTTCGCTTTTTCTTTGCTTTGATCAAAATTTGCTCCCATTTCAGCAATCAAATAGGCAGGATGTTCTAACCCAATCATCCTATTACCAATTTTAATTTCTTTTGGGAAAGATAGTTTTTTCATAAAAGAGTAGTTTAAATATTTTCTGGTTAACAATACATGAATGAGATAATCAGGATAATCTTTTGAATCCGGATTGGCAGACAGGTCCACTCAGATGCTTTTCAGGATTTCCTTCTTGTATTATTCGTGAAATAAAACTGAATACTTCGTCAACAGCATCTAAATATTTGTCAAGATGATCTTTTTTGTGCGCATAACAGGAGTAATAAGAATTAGTTGCAAGAAAACCCCTGATTAGCATCTCCTGAGTAAATAGTGTTTTCAAAATTAAAGGAGATTCAATAAAATCAAAATGACTTAAAGGATAAATGCCGCCAACTTTTATATTTATTGTGTATTTATCTGCCAGGGTTTTCCATCCCTTTTGTATCGTTTTACCACACTCCATCATGTGTTTCTGCACATTCAGCTTTCTCATCTTATTTATTGTCGCAATGGCTGCTGCCGGCCCAATCCGCTCCGTCCAATATGTACTGCTAATAAATGAATCCTGTGCTGCATCCATATATATCCTTTTCCCAATAACTACTCCCATTGGATATCCATTACTAATACCCTTCGCGAATACTGCAATGTCCGGTTCCAATCCAAGTACCAGATGTGCACCCCCGCAATTTATCCTGAATCCACTTGATACTTCATCAATGATTAACGGAATACCTAATTTTCTTGTTTCCAATCTAATGGTTTGAAGAAAAATCTCGGATGGTTCAATATTCCGGATTGCTTCAAGAACAACAGCCCCGATATTATCTTTGTGTTTTGCAACTAACGCAAGAAACTCATCGGTATTATTATATAAGAATGGATAAGATGTACCCTTCATACCCTTGGTAACTCCTGCAGGTTTCAGTCCGGGTAACAACTGTCCATCCAGGGCACTGTCGTCAGATAAATTTGCAGATAAGTACCAGTCGTGCCATCCGTGATATCCACTAAATAAAACTATGTCTTTGTGAGATGAAGCTCGTGCAATACGCACTGCAATCGCCATGGCATCACCACCCCCACGCGAATAGCGAACCATTTCGGCCCATGGATGAAGTTCAAGCATTAAAGATGCGAGTTTAACTTCCTCAGGCGCATTCAGTGTACACATGTTACCCCTTTGAATTGCTTCGTAAACCGCAGCATTTACGTCGTCATCTGCGTACCCAAGAGTGCAGGCGCCGATGCCCATAAAACTCATGTCAATGTATTTCTGCCCGTCCAGATCCCAAACTTCACAACCTTTCGCTTTGCTGTAATAAGCCGGCCAAAGATCCGGTAAAAACTGTTCCGGTCGTTTTGAAAGTAACTGAACCCCTCCGGGTATTAATTTTTTTGCTTTTGTATATAGATCTTGCCCTTTTCCCATGTGTTTGATTCTTAATTTACGGTCTGATCATTTTTCAGAGAGTTTAAATATCCTTCATTTCTGATAATATTTGAATTTATTATTTCCAGTGAGGGTTGCTTATCCAACAGATTTAATATATCTCTCATCCCAAAAAGGGGATTGGAATTATAAAGATTAGAAAAGACAGCTTTTAAGAACTTAAAGTCTGAATCAGTATCCAAAGTCCATCTCTTGTCTGCATAGTTTATCTCAGAGACAATCGATTTAATTGCAAACAAATCAGGATGCTTCTTGATATAAGGAGTAACATGTTCTCTTTCAGACGATAATTTTGCTTCAACCCAGGCTTTTTCAAGAGCGGAAAAGGAGAAAATTTCTGTATCAAGTCCATCGGGATATGAATCCAGAATTGTATTAGAGGTATAATCCGAATTGGAACTTAAATGATTTTCGATGATCAAATCAATTATTTCAGGATCAATAACAGGACAATCAGATGTTATCCTTACGATGTGGTCCGGATGAATCAGTTTTGCAAGTTGATAGAACCGGTCTAATACATCACCTTCGGATCCACAAAAAACACGAATGTTTTGCGATGAACAGAGTTGAATCAGCGGAAGATTGTTTTTGTCAATAGTGGTCGCTACAAAGACTTCATCGATATACCTGCTTGTACTAACTCTTGAAACAACATGCTCTAAAACCGTTTTATCTTCCAGATATTTCATCACTTTATTTGGAAGCCTTGAAGAACACGCACGTGCCTGAATAATAGATATGATCATTCCTAAGTGATATTGGGGTCAACATGTATTTTTATTAATTGGCGCATCTCTTCGACGTTAATCCAATCTTTATTTGTCCCGGAGTTATATCTGAATCCTTTTTGGACCTCCCAGCCATTAAAGTGGTTTAAAAATTTTTCTTTAGGAGCATCCGAAGGGAGGATTGCATAATACTTATCAAACTCGATGGTATTATAGGAGTCACTTTCGGTTATCATCTCTTCATGAAGCTTCTCCCCCGGTCTAATGCCAACGTCTTCAAGAATAGCATTAGGAGCAATTGCTTTTGCGACTGTTTCGATTTTATAGGAAGGGATTTTCGGAACGAAAATTTCGCCGCCCAGTGCGTTATTAATTGCCCAAAGTACCATTTCGACACCATCTTCCAGTGAAATATTAAAGCGGGTCATTTCTTTATGGGTTATAGGCAGAATATTCCCATTTTTTGCTTTTTGTAAAAAAAATGGAATAACAGAACCTCTGGAACCCATAACGTTTCCATATCTTACAACGGAAAAGCGAATATCTCTGTTCCCCTTGATATTATTTGCCGCAATAAACAATTTGTCTGACACCAACTTTGTGGCTCCGTACAAGTTGATAGGCGCAGCCGCTTTATCGGTTGAGAGGGCTATAACTGTTTTTACATTAGTAGATAAGGCTGCCTCTATAACATTTTGTGCCCCAATAATATTCGTTTTAATAAACTCATCCGGATTGTATTCGGCAGTAGGAACCTGTTTCAGCGCCGCAGTATGAATGATTAAGTCGATACCTTCCAACGCTCTTTTCAACCTGGAAAAATCCCTGACATCGCCGATAAAAAACCTGACCTGAGGATATTGATTTTCGGGATATAAAAGGGACATTTCATATTGTTTCATCTCATCTCGTGAGAAAATAACGAGCCTGTTGATGTCAGGATACCTTTTTAGGATAGTTTCCGTAAATTTTTTACCGAAAGAACCGGTTCCACCGGTAATCAGAATTGATTTATAGCTTAGCATATCTTTTTTTGATTCTATTATTCTTAGGGAAGTGTTAATCTGGATTAATTTATTAAATATCAATATAAGTGCCTAGTATAAGCAAATTTGGTCGTACGGAAGGCATTTATGCATCATTTTTAAATACTCATGATCAATAAACTCATGGTTTTCCTGGTAGATCTCCGGCGAATTAAAATACTCTTCAAAACAAACGGACTCAAAATCCGGACTTTTAATCCCTTTTGGAAAAACACACAGAATTTCAATCCCCTCAGCTATTCTTACTATACTATCACGATAGTCTTTATTATCGATCCCAATAAATGGCGCAGGATAAGCATAAAAATGACCTTCCATTTTGGGGCTTCCAAGATAATCGCAACCCAAAAGAATTGCTTTTGAGAAGCCAAGATACTTGGCAACACCTATCATAATGTGAAGAGCTCCAATACTTATGGCAAATTTTCCACCCAGATCACAACTTGTTGATGTTTTGTCTCCAAAATGATAAAAAAAGTTTAAGTTTTTTGGTGTTTTGAAAAACCCATAATAATTGGACAGACTAGTGAAAAAAGTTGTTCCCTTGTTTGTGAGAATAAGCTTTCTCATAATTGGGCCAATCATATTTCTTTGAAGCTTATGTTGTGCTTTACTGTGTCGTATCGGATACAGTAGATATGGATCTGATATAACGCAGTATTGCATATTCAGATGATTGGTTCTATTATCAGTCAACGTATAGCTGCATCCGATTGCAGGGACATTAGGTAAAGCAGAAAAGTCATAGTACTTCAGTGACCCTGCATTTCCAAAGATCAGACAGGTCTCTCCCTTGTGGATATCCTTGAATTTAATGTTTTTCTCTACGACCGATTTTTTTGAATTCCAAAGAATACGATCTGCCTTGCGAAGGAATTTAATCAGGTACCCCATTCAACTTAGTTTTAACTAACATCATTTTTTTAAGAATAAATATTTTCAGGATTAAAGTTCTAATAATCCAGCCTGTGTCCTGTCTAATCAGCAATGGCTTCACTAAGATCTTCGAATTTTCCAACGTCCCTCCATCGCTCATAAATAGGATAGGCGATTGTCCGTTTTCCTTTTTTCCTAAGCATCTCGAAAAGAGAAGGCAT
The DNA here is from genome assembly GCA_018816945.1 of Bacteroidota bacterium. Taxonomy (NCBI): domain Bacteria; kingdom Pseudomonadati; phylum Bacteroidota; species Bacteroidota bacterium. The sequence continues at coordinate 34,350 of JAHIVC010000030.1, forward strand.
GTCACAATTTTCACCAGTTTTCAGTTGATCCAAACTCTCAGGATTCAGTACGTAAACACCGGCATTGATGCGTGACATTATTACGGGTTTTTCCTGAAAACCAATGATATCTACACCATTAGTTTCAACAACCCCAAAGGGCTGTTGCCATTCATGCAGGCTTACAGCCATCGTGGCACTTGATTCGAAACGATTATGGAAATCCAGTATATCGTTATATCGGATATTGGTCATAACATCGCCATTGCTTACGATAAAGGGTAGTGTGGGACGTGGATTCAATAGCGATAGTGCTCCTGCCGTTCCCAATGGAGTTTTTTCATGAAGGTATTCAATTCGAACCTGCCAGGGATCACCATTGCCGAAATAATCCTCAATTATATTGCCCAAATAATAAACGGCAAAAACAAAATGATTAAAGCCGTATGACTTTGCTCTTTCAATAATGTGCTCCAACATCGGTTTTCCGGCTATTGGCAACATCGGTTTAGGGCAGTTCTCCGTATGCGGGCGCAATCTTACCCCTATTCCTCCTGCCATGATAACCATGGTATTAGGTCTTTTTACCGGTAATTCATGGAATTGATCCCATAATAATAAGCCAACTACACATCTGTTTTCGTCAACTACAGGTAACTGCTGTATCCTGTTTGCCAACATCAAATTGATGGCCATTTCCTCTGAAATAGTCGGGGTCGCAACAAACGCCTTATAGTTTATAACCGACTGAATAGGACTGTTAAGATTCAATCCTCTCAATAGTCCCCTGCGTATATCTCCATCGGTTATAGTTCCTATTATGCGAGTATTCTCATCACATACTAATACGATCTGTAATTTGGTATCGTTCAGGTTTCGAACAGCCTGCTCAAGAGTAGAACTTAAAGGGAGTATTGTTTTGGCCCAATCCTGTTTCAATCTAATTGTTATACTAGATGGTGTCATTGTTTAATTAATTTGAATTAAGCGGCTTCGTAACTTTAAGGAACAATGTGTCTGCCTGACCGCTAGATTGAAGATAAATATTCCAAAGCGTATCAGCCTCATTCTCAATGCCCGGTAATCTATTGGTGTTGCCTGTAGGACGACGCTGGATCAGCCAGGATAACATGTTTGACATATTCATTGTGTGCAGATATCGTTCTGATTCAATGGTATAGCCTGATTCAATAGCACATCGTTTTAAACTTTTACAATCGAAGTACCAGCGGTGGACTATTCGGTAGAAAAACGCAGGGAATTCTTCGGGCAGTAGTTTCATCATAATATCATTCCGGTTGGGTGTGGCAATCAGTAATGTACCACCGGGTTTCAATAATGTAAAAATTTCGGCAAGAAAAGTTCGAGGATTTTGTACATGCTCAATTACCTGAAATGTAACTGCAAGGTCAACACTATCAGGTCTTATGGCAATTGCTTCGCTGGCATAGCTATATACTTCATAACCACGCTTTCGTAATGAATTCTGGTACATTGCCGTTGGCTCAATTGCAATGATTTTTTCGGCTAAACCGGAAATATGATCAATAAAGGAACCTGCACCGCATCCGATATCTGCAACTGTTTTACCGCGAAATGAGCCAGGCCAAGCTGCGGTTAGATGGTGAATCTGAATAGGATCAGCTTGATGAAAGAAATCTGCTACCTCTAAACCCTGATCAACGGCAACCCTATATTCCTTGGTTTCATACGCTTTTGCATCAATTGAATCGGACTCAGCCAACCTGCCAACTCCACAGCCGTTACAAATTGCAACAGTTCCGTCATTTTTAAAAGAGCCAAAGCCACCGGACCGTACCGGCCCTTCGTATATTGACACCCAGGAATCTGTACCACAGATTTCGCATGGACCAAATTTTTTATCAATTCTTATCATGAGTTATTATTGTCAGAAATGACCAGAAATGGTCAATATTAAGTTATAATTTCTCAGCGAATCCTTTACCATTCATTATGCCTGATCATACCAGGAATTGGTGGAAGCATTCGCCATGGTTGGAATGTCATTGGTATCGAGGCGAGGTAGTTCAAATCTTCGGTGTGGATTTATACTGGCAATGTCAACATTAGTTGTCAGTGCCAATTTACATCCTTTTTTGTTAATAATATGTATTGTATCAGCATTATAGCTTCCATAAGGATAGGACATTGTCCAGTTATCTAAATTAGCCCCAATTAATTTTAAAAATTCCAATGATTTATCAATTTCAGTTTCTTGTTTTTCCTTTTGTAAATCACTAAGCCAATTATGGTCAAAACCATGACTACCAATATGCATTCCGAATTGTCTCATTATCTTGATCTGGTCAATGCTCATATATAATTCATGGGCAAATGCACTCTCAGAAATCCCTATGAATCTTTCGAAAAGGATATTCGTAATAATTTTTCTTAATTTTTCTCCTAATCCTCTCTGCAACAATCTTTTAATGAAGATGGTGTCGGCAGTATCAAACCTGTCAGGAATGGCAAATTTCTTATAAAGGTATTTGTTCGATTCAAGTTTGAATTCCTCGCGATATTGATCCAGAAGATTAAATATTTCATTGATGATTTTGTCATTACCTGCGCCTGAAGCCAGTATATGATGTATTTTATTAACATCTAATACAATATGCTCTTCGATCGCCTTAGCCGGAGGATAAAATGAACCCTGAATATTATTTTTTACCAAAACCGGAAAGACCTGGGTAAAATGGTCAATATAAGCATCATCAAAAGTGAGTAAAGCTGATTTATCCGGCAATGGTGTTTTATTATCAATGGAATCAATTAATTGCTCCATTGTTATAATTGTATAATGATTCTTTATATAGGCTATCTGATCTTTGAAATGTTCAGTATCCAGACCTTTAATTCCGGGGTATCTGCTGTTCTTAAGATCCCTGACATAATGGTACAATATAATACTTACCCGTCTATTCATTTCCATCTTTTATGATGCTTGGCCTGTCCTGATCCGCATCACCCTTAAAAATAATGTAATCAGAATATTGCATTTTAATTGCAAAATTAATCGCCACATTTCGTTGTTCAAAAGGTTCGAAATAGTTGGGTATAATGGTGTCACCTTCAGGATCCAGTTTTACGAAACCCATTCTGGCAAATATTGCCTCATCTATTCCGTAATTGCAACAATCGATGTATTCTGATTCCTCCTTCATTATTAATTTCTGAAGCTGATGATAAGCTCTTCCAATGCTATTTATTTCACCATAAATGTCAACAAGCCTTAAACAGGATGAATTGTTTGCAAATTGTTTTCTTATAACGAAAATTGCAAATATGGCAGTCCCTTCATAAATGCCAAAAAAACGGTACTTATATATTGGGTGATTCTGGTATCTGTTTATAAGATAGGTGATCGATTTTTGAGGGTGAAATGGATGAGAAAGAGAAAAGTCAGATGACAACCGAATCTCCTTGATTAGCACCTCATCAGGTAACCTAATTTCTGCCTCATTTTTTCTTCCTGGTTTGGCAATAGTATACTGTTTTACTGAATCTGACAGGATATAATATTGGTTCAGATAACCGGTTTTTTGTCTGGTCAGTTTGTATAAATTCAAAGCTATATCTGTGTTAGATACCGAGACATGCGACAATGGTTTAACTTCATCGTGAAAAAACTGCATGATATTCATACCTAAACCGTAAGGGGCATCGTCTGTAACCTTCCAAATCGCACCCCAGGTATCTTTGTTTGTACTCAGATCTTTGTCAAATTGTGATGTTGGAATAAATCCAAAGATTCCGAGTATTCGGTTTGATCCGGTTTCTCTGGCTATGATGAAATTAATAAAACTACCATCCAGATGCTGCCATTTTAATAAGGCTGGACATTTAACAAATATATGATCGTCTTTCCAATATTTTTGGAGAAAATCGACGAGGTCACAAAATTCAGAGGCATTACACCGGCTTATCTTATATCTATTCTCTAATGTGTCAGCCATTTTCTCCTATTAGGTACTCCGTATCTTTTTAAACCTTTCATTATACTGGGTATTTTCGAGGATATTTATCTTAACTGGAATCATAAAGCTTTTCATCCTGCTGAAACAATGTTTTTTAAGCCGGGAAATGAATTCTTTCTTTTCTTCAGGTTCTTTTAAAGTGACATTTGCACAAACAATGTTTCCTATAATGGTATTTTTTTCACCATAAACGGTAACTTCACGTACATTACCCAATTCCAAAATAATATTTTCAACTTCCTGAGGATACACCTTTTCGCCCCCGACATTGATTAGTTCTGATTTTCTTCCCAGTATTTTGAGGTATTCTCCGTTTACTTCAACACTATCACCCGTAATGAACCATCCGTCATCTGTAAATGGACTAGGTGCATTTAAATATCCTAACATCGCGGAGTCCGCTTTAATTTGTAAAATGCCATCAACAACCCTTGTCTGATACCCACTGCCCCCCACTTTCACCCATAGGGAATCGTCACTCTTCGATTTTGTGCGGAGTACTCCCAATTCTATTAAACCATAGGTTTGCTGAAGTTTAATATTTGGAAAGATGCTCTTTAATTTCTTCAGTGTGAATTCCGGCATTGGTTCTGTACCATAGGACATTATCTGCAAACTACTTAAATCAAAATGAAGATAAGACTCGCTCATTAACATCAGGTTAAAGAAAGTCGGTGAGGCGGGCAGTAATTCGATGTGGTGTTTTTGAATAAAGGCACAGATGGCATCCGGTGACCGGTCTTTGGTTGTAAGTACAACCCCGGCATTGGAAAGTGTATGGAACATCGTGTTCAAACCTCCCCAATGATCGAACATTAAAAAATTGACGGTTTTTAATGCCCGTCTTGGCGTTTTGAATTTTTCGAGTAATCTGGTGAAATCGTGAACAGCTCCTTTGGGTGTACCTGAAGTACCTGAAGTGAATAATACCAATCCAGCCACTTTTCTTAATCGTAGTTCAGTGTAAAAAGGATGTTTAGCCTTTACATCGAAATTTTTAACACTAAATGTATCAAATTCGCTGATAAAAATTGCCTTTTCAGCCTGAGAAATCCGGTATTTTTCAGAATAATCAGATTTAGAACCGTTATTAAGCGGAATAATAATGTTTTCATTTTCAATTAGTGAAAGTAATACCGCCACACATTCTGGTGAAAAGTCTCCAATAAGTGCTACTAAATCGCCCGGTCTGATCAATAATTCAGCGAGTTTATCCTCCCAATAGGATATTCTGTTCAGTAACCATTCATAATTAAACTCCTGATCCTTCCAGATGATTGCAGTAGTGTTTGTGTTTTTCTCAAATATGTTAATCAGAAAATCTATATGCATAAGATAATTGAATGTTAGTATCTCATAATTATGGTACCCCATGATAAACCTACACCAAAACCCGAAAGGAGGATCAGGTCGCCATTTTTCAATTTTCCTTCATTTTCTGCATCTTTTAATGCCACAGGAATTGAAGCCGAGACCAGGTTGCCTTTGTTTCCGAGATTTATAAATACTTTCTCAATGTCAATTTTGACAGCATTTATCAATGACTCAATAGTCATTTTACTTGCTTGATGAAAAATGAACAAGTCAATATCATTGGCCGAGAAGCCATTTCTACTGAGGATTTCATTGATTTGTTTTGGGACCGTTGAAGCGATAAATTTCCAAACTCCGAATCCATTCATGTGAATATTCTCAGGAGAATGGATATTCCCGCTTGCATCAACTTCTGCAACAGATGTTTTCTGTGATTTCGGGATACGGCATCCACCTGAAGGTATATAAAAGAAATCGAAGTCCTTGCCCGAACTAGCAAGCATAACATCAATTATTCCTTCTGTTTCAGTTTTTGTAATTAACGAAGCAGCGGCTCCATCTCCGAATAATATTCTGGCTGATCTGTCTCCAGGATGTATATATTTTGAATAAGTGTCTGCAGTAATTAATAAAATATTTGTTGCTAAGGAAGTTGCAACAAAACCTCTTGCGATTGAAAGTCCGTAGATAAATCCTGAACAGGCAAGATTGAAATCAAAAGCAAAAGCAGACTGTCTGAGATTCAGGTACCTGTGAATTAAAAAAGCATTCGATGGCATAATATAGTCTGGACTTTGGGTACAGAAAATAACACCATCAATAGCTCCTTTTAAATCCTCATCGTTCAGAAATAATTTATCACAAGCAATACAGGCAAGGTCAAAAGCTGTTTCATTTACAGCTGCAATATGTCGACTGTATACACCTGATTTTTCAGAGAGTTTTTCCATATCCCATTCGGGATTCTCTTTCTGAAGATCGATATTCGTAACTATCTTCTCTGGTAAATGATAACTAATCTGTGAAATTTTAATATTCATCAGGTATTGATAATATTAATCAACTCTTTGTTGGAATTCTTTTCAGATACAAGCGTAGTATTTTCACTATGACCCGGGAAGATATTTATATCAATAAAAGTTTCGGTTATCCTTTTTAAGGAGTTTTTGATCTTGTCCTTATTTCCACCGGGCAGATCTGTCCTTCCAAGATGGTTCTTCATTAACACATCCCCTGTAAATAAATTATTATCAAAATAAAAACAAACTCCTCCCTCTGTATGACCTGGTGTATGGATCACTTTTATTCTTACAAATTTGAAATCAAGTGTATCAGCGTCGTTTATAAAAAAGTCGAGTGAAGGGATTTCTATTTTTTCAGAACCATTTATTATTTTCGAATAAAAGCCGGCATGCTTCACCAGTATTTTATCTGCTGGATGAATATAAACTTGTGTTTTATATTTACGTCTTAATTTTTCAACATTAAAGATGTGATCGTAGTGTCCGTGGGTTAGAAGGATTGCTTTCAATGATAGACCTGACAAATAGTTGATAATAGTTTCATATTCTCCACCAGCGTCAATAATAATAGCATCAATGCCATTTTCAATGATATAGCAATTTGAACCTACACCAGCACCAATTATTTTAATAATGTTTGTCATTAAAAAAAATAGGAATCTTTAAATTATAAAGATATAAGTTTAAAAAACCATATGTGGTCAAACCCCTCCCAAATAGATGTTTTGTCCTGTAACAAAGTCACTGCCTTCGCTTATATAAAAATCTATCACGTTAGAGATGTCCCTGAATTCACAATATCGCTTTATCGCCTGACGATTAATCATGTGTGAAAATTTCTCTTCTGGAATTCCTCTGATCAGACCGGTTTTGACAGGCGATGGGCCAACCGTATTAACAGTGATATTGTAAGATGCGAGTTCTCTAGCAATCACTTCAGTGAAGTTAACGATCGCTGCCTTAGACGCAGCATAAACTGCAGTGCCTTCTAATTTTAAAGGAGTATCGACAGAAACGACATTAACTATCCTGCCCCAATTCTTTTTAACCATTGCTTTGGCAGCTTCACGGCAAAAAAGAAAAGTGCCGATAAAATTAGTATTAACAATATTTTCAGCTGTTTTTGTTGGAAATAGTAATAAATGGTTAGTGGAAGCAAATCCCGCATTGTTAATAAGGATATCGATCCTTTTAAAGTTCCTCATAACGTGGTTGATCATTGCCTTAACATCTTTTTCAATAGATACATCAAGTAAAAAATGTGTATAGTTCTCATTTTCAATACTTGTCTCTCTTCGGCTGCATCCAATCACTTGGTATCCTTTAGATACATAGTACTCTGCCAGGTATTTCCCAATGCCTGAACTAGTGCCTGTAATAACCATTACTTTTCTGTCCACTATATATTTATTTCTATTATTTGCTTTTGGATTCAGCTATCAGCTTTTCAATAAACTCTGCCAGCGCACTTACAGTTCTGAAAGGACTGCTAGCCATCATCATTGCCCTTTCATCAGCTAAAGTTATTTCTACATTCAGTTCATCATTAACAGATTGTTCGAGTGAGACTATCAGGTTTATTAGTCCCAATGAATCAAGAACACCATTTTGCCCCAAGAACTTTGTATTCTCTGTTTTAGATATTTGCTCTTCAGATCCTCTATGCTCATTTATTTCATCTATTGTTTTATAAATTAATTCAACGATTTTATCTTTCATATAGTCAAAATTTCATGGTTTAAATTTAGAAATTGTATTATTGGAAATTCAGAAATCTATAAATATTATTTAATTAATCAGCATATATTACCAAGTTGTTAATCCACCATCCACTACTATATTTTGTCCGGTACAATATCGGGATGAGTCACTCAGGAGATACACAAGTATCCCGGTGATGTCTTCGCGGTCGGCCATACGCCCCATGGGAGTCCGGTTAATATAAGCCTCCACGAATTTTTGGTTGTGTCCATTGTATACACCTCCGGGCGAAACGCAGTTTACCCGTATATTTTCTTTTGCCCACCAGGTGGCCAGCCAACGGGTAAGGCCGATGATGCCTGCTTTTGTGGCAGAGTATGCCGGGAATGAACTAAATGGCTGGTCTTCATATATTCTGTGATCAGGTCCAACAACACCATAAATACTGGCAATATTAATAAGGCTTCCACCACCGCCTTCCTTTAATACTTTCCCAATCTCACGTGCAAAAAGAAAGGCTCCTGTCAGATTGATGTCTATCGCTTTTTGCCACAGATCTAACGGATATTCCTCGAATTTGGGAAAGGAACTACCCTCACAGGCAAGGGCTTCGCCTGTGATCGCAGCGTTATAAATGGCGCCGTCCAACCCATTGAAAGGAAGAGCAGCATTAGCAATGCCTGAGACTATCGATTTTTCGTCTGCAGCGTTAATCTCAAAACCCGGAATACCCATTCCTTTTGCATCTTCTAAAACAGGACTTCCCGGCCGGTCAGCAATAATAAGTTTAGCACCCTGTTCAACAAGTAGTTGTGTGTGAGCACGACCCAAAACACCACATGCCCCCATTAATAATACCTTTTTGCCAATTATTCCTGTATCAATGCTCATTTCAATAATCCGTGTTTAAGTTTCATGAGATATTCAATCAAAAGAAAGTCAAAATCGGAATCCACATCCAGACTTTTTTCGCTTCCTATATTATATCCTTCCGTATGCCCATCCAATAAATAGTTTGCGCTACGAATGTAATCAGGCGCAAGCGCATAAATACTTGCCACATGTTCGAACACTGCCGGAGCATCCTGCCTGCGTACGATGGTGCCAGGCAATTTTTTGCAAATTTTAAGTGCGCCTTCTTCATTCGTTTCCAATAAATTGAAATAGGGATTCTTACGTGCTTCACAAATAGAGAATACACCATCAACACCATGTTTGCGGCGCTCATGGTATTGGGCAATGCATGCAGAGATATCACTTACATCCCGAAGTGGGTTTGTACAATCCAGATCAACATAGAGGTTATAGGATTCACTATAATATTCTTCACATGCCTGAAGTGCATGTTTAAATACCCCAAATTTTCCTGCTTCCGAACCAGAGAGATATTCCGGCCGTATAAACGGCGTTTCTGCCCCGGCAGCGCGGGCTATTTCTGCAATGACTTCCAAATCTGTGGAAACTACTACCCTGTCAATTTCCTTTGTCGCAAGTGCCTGTTCAATCGACCATACGATCAATGGTTTACCCAACATCTGGCGGATATTCTTCCCAGGTAAACCACGACTTCCACCACGGGCGGAAATTACGCAAATTGTTTTCATTTGTCAATCATTTTTTATATGATAATTTTTTTACCACTTAGATTGGCTTCACGTGCACATATCGCAACCATCAATGCTGAAATGCCATCCTGAAGGGAACATAGCGGGGGAACTGAATTGTCTATAAGTCTCTCAAGGAAATGAGCCATATGTTTAATAAACAGATCATTCCTTACAAACTCTTTTGGGACCTGGTCAACGATAAGGGTTTCTTTATTCGTATGATTATACAAAATGCCTTGAGAATACGACCAATTGAAAATAGAATTGGTTGTCATTACTTCTGCTTCACACCGATAAACAGGACTTGCCATATCAAGTTGAATATGGCCGGTAAGGCCACTGCTGTGTGTGAGTAATAAATTAGTTACATCATCGCCTGAAATATCAAGTTCACTTCTTTTCGATAATATTGCATTTACTTCAGCGATAGGTCCAAAGAACCAAATAGCTAAATCAATCTGATGAATCAAATCAAAAAGTGCGCCTCCTCCACGCATTTCATCCACACTATATGACTCACGATAATCCTTCCCCTTTCTCCAGGCATCAAGCCGATACCCCATAGCAAAACGGTAAGTCAGAATATTCTTGCTACCGATTTGTTGAAGTAACTTTGCAAATGCAATAAGATTCTGATGCGTACGAAGCTGACAACCAACTTCGACGATTTTTCCAAAAGACAATTGATGTAAATCTTCAATGCCAATCCAATTATGCGAAAGAGGTTTTTCAATGAACAGTGCTTTACCAGCTTGCAAAGCCGTTATTGCAATGGGAATATGATTGTCTGTGGCAGTTGCAATTACAACAGCATCAGCTTTTTCAATCGCGTCATCCAGATTTTCATTTACCTCAACATTAAATTCATCATGAATGGCTTTTAACAAATGAACCTGCGAACGCCATACTGTAACTTCAGCACCTAGCTGTATCAGATTCGCAATATGCCTTTTGCCTATTGAGCCTGCACCACAAACAAGAATACGTTTAGCCATTTTAACGGAACCACCCATTTTCATGAATACCTTTCAGGTTCATCCCTTTTCGAAGAATGTGTTTAGGATTGAGATCTACAGTTGCGAGACTTTCGGCTATTAATTTTCCGGAGCTCCCTCCACCGTATGGATTTACTGTCGTCGCACAAACAGAACGAAAATTTTCATCATCAAGACATTTCATTATTGCAGAATAGATTTCTTCCTTATTATAATCTGCATCAATTACATTATCTCCCCGCAGTCTTCCTTGCTGTCTTGATCCGATATTTACAGTGGGACATCCGAAAACTGGAGTCTCTTTAATGCCGGAGGAAGAATTTCCAACGCAGGCAACACGCCAATCCTGTGTTTTAGCCAATGCAAGGATGCCGTGATAAACAAAACGGCCAAGTGATGTATATAATTGAATATTAGGATTTTTAAGTTCTGACAGCTTTTTTAGTCCTTTAGATATCTTTTCGCCACCTGCATCATTATTTGGATAGGTCATAATTATCTGAACCCCCTCATCTGCCAGTTTAGCCAGGGCCTCCAGAGATGGCTCCAATTGCCAGGTTCCATCCTCGAATTCTGTTGTGACAGAATGTTGGGTAAACAGAACTAATGGTCGTTTGGGATTAAGTTGTAATCGTTTGATAAGATTTTCCGGCGTTTCAAATGAACCATACTTGATGAGGTCAATAGCAGGAAAGCCAACATTATTTACCCTCCAGGGATCTTCTCCCATAGCCAGTATGCGATTTGCAGCCTGTAAATTAGTAGTATAATGTAAGTGTGCAAGTTTTGACATGGCATGACGAACTGAGTCATCCAGTGCTCCGCCTTCTGTAATATCCCCACCTTCAATATGTGCTGTTGGCATATTCATTTGTGTACTTGTAATCACTGCCGCAAATCCTTCAAACCGGTCAGCATAAACCACAAAAATGTCTGGTTTTAGCTGATCCAGAACAGGTGTCAGATTGCTGATCCCTGAAGCAATAGCAAGAGCGGTTGAGGTTCTTTTATCTCCACTCATCTCGATATTCACCTCAGCATAAATATCAAAACCATCCTTGCGGATCTCAGAGATAGTAGAACCAAAATTATTATCCAAATGTGCACCCGATACAATAAGTCTATATTCGAGTAAAGGATGATTTTTTATAGCCTGTAAAATTGGAAACTGCAATCCATATTCTGCCCTGTTTCCCGAAAATACGGCAATCACTCTTTTTTTATTCATTACTCATTTTTAGTTTAAGTAGATACGAAAGGCCTCCGGAAATATCCCATTCCGGTGACCAATTTAGTATATTTTGAGTTTGCGAAATATCAAGTACCAGATGTGATGACCGACCCAAATTGGTTTTTGATACTACTGGTCTAGTCTCTTCTCCTGCAAGATTTAGCGTTAATTCTGCAAGGTTCCCGATGGATATTCCAGTGCCACTACCCACGTTTAATAAGATGCCAGGTCTGACAATTGATGCTAATACAACACAGCGGACAGCATCTTCAATCCATACAAAATCGCAGATCGGTATTTTGTCTTTTACCATCAACGGACCAATGCCGGGAATCTGGCCTAAAATGTCAGCGATAACAGAATTTGGAGCCATACCTGGGCCATAAACATTTGCAAAACGCAAACAAGTGCCCCCCGCACTGGCAACTATGGATTCACACTCAAGTTTAACCATTGCATATTCGTTAACTGCTGTAACCTTTTCGTCAGGTCTGCGCAAATATCCCCTGGTATCGCCATATACAATCGAACTGGAAACGTAAATGATGTGTTGCCAGGATTTGGAGCAAAGTGACCTGCATAGCGCTATCTCATCCCCATCCGAAGGATTTGTGGCATTACGCGGTTGTGCCAGATGTATTAGAATCGCATCTTTTGATGATAGCCAATCCAAATAAGAAGATACAGTTGTCAGCCCTTCCACTTTTTGACGGGACAACCCTGTTGCCGGAATATTACTTTTACTAAGTTGGTTTAACAAAGCACCGCCAATAAACCCGGATGCACCAGTTACTACGACCTCATAAGCCATTACCTACAATTAAGCTTTGCTATTTCTTATTCGAATAAGCCAGAATTAATATGTTCCCGTTTGATCCTCAATCCACAGGGGATTTCAACAACCGCTTTTTTCCCCAATAACATATCGTATTCTGCTGCGGTGAAATCGCCTCCTCCCGGACGCTTCAGCCAGATATTATCCTCACTCAAAGCTTCTCCTTTAGAAATGTTTTTGATACTTATCACAGATGCAAATGCAAATGCGATTGTGGGAGCCTCAGCTAAAGTTGGCGCTTTTTCTCCACCACGGGCATAAAATATTGTTCTGGAACCGTAAATGAGTTCCCTTAGTGCAGTCGGGTCCATTGAACATACGATATCGGGTCCAGGTCGATTCATTTGATCAGTAAAATGTCTTTCAAGAATAGATGCACCTAATGCAGTTGCTCCGAGGCAGGGATAGTTTGAAGTGGTGTGATCCGAAAGTCCAATAATTGCATCAGGAAATGCGTCTTTCAAAATCCGCAAGGCACCTAATCTTACCAACTCAGGAGGGGTAGGGTAGACATTCGTACAATGTAAAAGTGCAAATGGAATCTTAGAGTTCCTTAAAATCTCAACAGACGGCCGAATTGTTTCAATTGAGTTCATTCCTGTGCTAATGATTATTGGTTTGCCAAACCGGGTTATGTATTTGATTAAAGGATAGTTGTTACACTCTCCGGAACCAATTTTGAAAGCGGGTACATCAAATTTAACCAATCGATCAATTGCTGCACGTGAGAAAGGGGTACTGATAAAAATAGCTCCCCTGTTTTGTACATGCTCCATTAACTTTCTTTCATCAGTCTCTGAAAGAGCACACCGTGCCATAATTTCATAGATTGACTCTATCGTATGCCCTGGGATCACAGATTTTGCTTCATCTGACATCTCGTCTTCAACAATGTGTGTTTGATGCTTGATGATTTCTGCCCCGGAATCAATCGCCGCATCTGCCATTGTAATCGCAGTTTCCAAAGATCCTTCATGGTTAATCCCGATCTCAGCAATTACAACAGGGGGATGATCATCCCCAATCCACCGATTTTGTATTTTAAATTCAGCCACTTTATTGTTATTTATTGAATTTCAAGTAAATAAATATTTATTGAAGCCAATTTTGGTTGTTACGAAGAAAGTATGCACCGAAGCTGGATCTGATTTCTCCGTGAAGGGGTCGCCCATTGTAACTGGCGACTGCCTTTGAGGGAAATATCTCCCAGAAACGGTGTTGAAGTTTTTCATCATCTTCCTCAGGTTTCCACGAGCCATCCAAACGCATAACCATTTCGATGACTACATCGCGAATCTCTTCCGGGGTATTCTCGATTAGCTTGATTCTATTTAATTCATAATCAGAAGTATTATTGAGAAAGCCACCACAAGCAAAGATTTCATTTAGTGTCAATTCCCGATTCTCATCTATAGCATAATAGTGCTTTGTGATGGCAAGGTATTGACTGCTATATGTGGATATAACTCCAATTGGTACCATGTTTACATATACAACAGGTCTTCGGAATATTTGAGGAATTGCATCGAAACCCGTACCGACTGAAATACAAAAATGACACTTCGCTCCAAGATAAATGTCCATAAAATCACTTCTCATTCCATTGGAAGCATAATCAATGATCATTGAATCCAGAGACTGCATAGCTTCTTCAACTTTAGCACCCATTCTAATGACATAATACCCTTGTGAAGTCAGCTCTTCTGCAGCCAAAATATAATTTTGAATATTACTATTCCGATAATCATTCTTAAAATCAGTACTGCATTCTGTCGAAAGATATTTTCCGTCCCTAACAATCATACAAACAAAAGGGTTCCCCCTTGGAATACCCAATTCCTGTAATTCTTTTTCACCCCTAATTAATTCTGACGTTGTAAATGAGATCTGAGCCGGATATTTATCATAAAGATTTAGTATGTCTCTGTCGAGATTCATTGTAGTTCCAACAAAAGAATGCAGGAATCCAATATTCCTTATTAAATAATCAAGAGGCCGTAAAAAGAAGGGTGGGAAGATAATTATCTTTCTCCTCCACATTTTAGCCAGTTGTTTATTGCATGCTGGTCTGGCAAAGTAAAAAAGAGACAATTCCTTTCTGTGTTGCTCTTTTTTCTCACAGATATGAAGCTCGATATCTGCAGCAAAGTGGCCAATTCTGTTTGACCTCATCAAATAGATACGTGTTCTGATAAAAGGCCTTATAAGAAGTATAATAACCAGCCAGATAAGAGATAACGGCAATGACAACAATAAATGAGGGTATGCCCTGAATATCTCGTAATAACGTTTCATTTGTTAATAATTTGTTTTTTAATGGCCAAATGGAATGCCCCTGAGGTTATTATCATTTCGATTGGTGATTCGCAAATCATTGGCATTTCATGCGTATATAATTTGTTTTTAAAGGTCACATGGAATAGCCATGACGAAAATATTCATTCCGGTTGGTGATTTTCTGATCATGGCTATTTCATGCGTTTATAATTTGATTTTAATTGCCGCATGGAATACCCACATAATCATTTTCGGTTGGTGTTAAATCCTTCTCGTGGGTATTTCATTATAAATTTAGTTTTTAATTACCAAGTCCAAAAATCTCATCCAAAGCTGTCCATGCGTCCGTTGGCAATATTTCCAGTTCGGCTAACCGACTACAATCGAGGGTGGTGTTTTTTGCAGCGTTGCTGATACCAGCATCCCTGAAAGAAATTGGCTGGATCAGTTCTTCGTCAAAATTTAACCTGTGCGCAAGGTGTATGGCGAGATCGGAATAGGTCATATCCTGGTATGAAGAGAGTTGAAAAATTCCCGGAACCTGTTTTTCAGCAATTTTTTGTATTGCTGAGAACGCCAATGAAATTGGAACGGGTGATATAACCATATCGGAAAATGGATGAATTACATTTCCCGCCTTCAACTCTTTAATCCAGCCTTTTAACAGTGGCATTTCAGGAGTTATAATTTTGCTAAAACGTATAATTGCTACTTTGTTACCTATTTTCAGGAGTTGTTCCTCCGCTTCAGCCTTCTGGCGACCATATTCGGTTTGAGGTCTGACTGGATCGTTCACTTTTGCAAAAGGGGTATTCCCATTGAATACCGCATTACTGGATAGAAAAATGACAAAGGCTCCGGCTTCAACCATCTGTTCAGCAAATGCAACAGTCCCTTCAACATTTACACGCCGACTGAATTCAGGATCATTCGCACATTGTTCCTGAGATGTTATTGCAGCACAGAAAACTACTGTTTTTATTGAAGCGGGAAGTTTTGGCCAGGATTTACTGTCGAGAGTCAAATCGAGAAAAAGGCATTTTTCATTTACATTGGCAGAAAAACAAGTAGTGCTTAATGCATTATTTCCATCAGCCCCGAATGACGCTACCAAACGACTACCTATTGTTGAGTCACCTCCAATAATTAGCACTTCATTCATAAAAAATACAGCTATAATCTCCTGAATACCCACATTTATTAAAAATCCACTCCCACTCTTTTGGGGTATAGAAACATTCACAAGTAAGTTGCCAATACATCAGATTTACTTTTTCTTCTTCTGTTCGGTAAGAATCTAAAACAATGTATTTATTGACCTTCCCAACACGTTCAATTTCTTTTAAAGCCTTTTCTATATCTGGGAGATCCAAATTGTGCAAAGTATTAATTGAAAGAACAAGATCAAAACTCTTGTCTTTATATGGTAACTCAATTGCATTTCCTAATTTCAGAAACGGCATCATTTCCTCTTTTGCGTTGTCCAAAGCATATTTTGAAATGTCAAGACCGAAAACTTCAATCCCGGGGATGGACTTACTGAATTCAAATAATAAATATGCTTTTCCACATCCCACATCTAAAATTTTTTGACCAGATTTTAGATTATAATGTTTTACTATTTGATCAGCCACAGGTCGCCATCGACCATCATATTGAAATCCTCCATAGCCATACTTTCGATCACCATCCCAATAGTTAAAATCAAACTTTTTGGCAATTTTTGCACATTCTGCTTTATTAACTCCAATAACACGCTCACCCAGATAGTCACGAGTGGTCTTTTTATGAATTTTTTCAATAAAATCGATATAAGCCATTTTATCGCAGTTTATAATTAAAAGGGTCCTTTAAATTCTTTATTGGGAATATCAAGTGGACTTTTCTGAACAATGCCAAGTTCCTCCTCAGTTTTCTCAGTTTTACCGAGCATTTTTAATACTGAGTTTATAATGTTGATGGCTCGTGGATGATAGTATTTCGTTAGCCCGGGACTACTCGGAGATGGAAAGTCGGGAAGAGTAAGACGAACAGGATTTGCCTTAAGAAATCCAAATGCTTCCTCTGATGTTATTGCAATGATTTCGCCGGCAATACCACCAGTTTTCCAGGCCTGATCGGCAACTACCAAATGTCCTGTCTTTTTAACAGATTCAATAACGCAATATGTATCTAAAGGCCTGATTGAGCGCATATCGATCACCTCAACATCAACCCCAAGTTTTTCCAATACTTTTGCAGCAAATAATGATTCTATAACCATATATGAGAATGCAACGATAGTAACATTGGAGCCGGATCTGGCAATATTCGCCTTTCCAATAGGTATTCTAAAAATACCATCCGGCACATTTCCTGTAATGTTGTGCAACCACCTATGCTCCAAAAAGATAACAGGATTATTGTCTTCAACGGCAGATATCATTAGTCCTTTTGCATCATTTGGAGTTGCAGGCATTACAACTTTAAGTCCGGGTACATGGGCAAACAGTGCATGAAGGCTTTGTGAATGCTGAGGTCCCTGGCCCCATCCACGCCCAATAAACATTCTGATTACCAGAGGCATTGAGGATTTGCCCCCAAACATATAATACCAGTTTGCCGCCTGATTTATGATCTGTTCTGTGGACAGAAGGGCAAACTCCATCCGGTGATGTGCCATAATAGGTCGCATTCCGGTAAGGGCTGAACCGATTGCCACACCTGTCATTCCGTTTTCAGCGGTTGGCATATCCATTGCTCTCAACTTGCCATACTTTTCTTGTAACCCAATCGTTGTACCAAAAAATCCGGAGGGATCGGGGACTCCCAAACCCATAATATACACTGTATCGTCTTTTGCCATGCACAAATCAATGGCCTCAGATAGTGCCTTTGCATAGGTAATAATTCTTTCCATTTTACTTCTTTTTGACTTTAACTAGGCGTAAAGGTGAGTATAAAGCGATGCCTCTTCCGGATAGGGCGCTGATTTTGCAAAAGTAAAAGATTCGTCAATCTCCATATTTATTAGATTGGACATCTGCTGAATCTCAAATTCAAAATTTTCATCTGCAGCTAATTTCAATGCAAGCATTTTTAGCGGATCCCTCTCTTTCCAGGAATTGAATTCTTCTTCTGTCCTATACCCCAATTGATTGTCAAAATTGGGTCCGCAATGCTCATAATAGCGATAGGTTGAAAGCTCCAACAATGTCGGTCCACCACCCATGCGAGCCTTTTCAACAGCCTTTTTTGTAGCTTCATATACTGCTATAATATCATTCCCGTCACATTTATTTGCGTCAACTCCATGAGCTTTAGCAATGTCAATTAAATTTCGTTCTTGGGGTTGTCTGACATAAAGAGGGGAGTAAACGGAGTACAGATTATTTTCGCAAATGAAAATTACAGGTAGTTTATGTAAAGCTGCATAATTTAAGCTTTCTGAAAAAACTCCTTCTTCTGTTGCAGCATCACCAAAAAAAGCAACGCTAACCAGCGATTTATTTTGCATTTTAAAACCAAGGGCAATACCAACGCCTATTGGAATTGTACTTCCAACAATTGGTACTGCATAAAACCCAATAGTAGGATCAACAAGATGCATTGAACCCCCTTTCCCTCCGCAGCATCCAGTTACTTTACCATAAAGTTCGCTTATCATTGCTTTAAGATCACCCCCTTTTGCTAAATAATGTGCGTGCGAGCGATGGGTGCTTAAGGCAAAATCATTTTCTCCCAATGCATTACATACACCAACAGCTGTTCCTTCCTGCCCGACACTGAGGTGAACCGGGCATCTCATTTCCTGCTCAGGATAGATTTCAGCAATTTTTTCTTCAACTAGTCTGATTCGAAGCATTTTATAGTATAATGATTTCAATTCTTTATATTCCATAAGAGTTTTTTTAAATAAACAATAACATACAAATTTTATTAGAATTCTTTTTAAGTAAATGAATCATCGTTAAAGAGAATTATAAAATTTCTTTATTACAAAGATTGTATATGCCAGAAGATCTTCATTAATGTATTGGTGTGCGGGAAGAGTGAGTATCTCTTTTCCATATGTTTCAGATACCGGAAAATCCCCAATTTTATAACCAAGATTTTTGGCAGCTTCCTGCAAATGCAGTGGGATAGGATAGTGTATCTTTGCATCAATACCGTTTTCTATTAAATATGCTTTTAGTTCATCTCTTCTTTCAAACCGAGCCATATATAGGCTGTAGGTTTCTCTGTATCCATGTGGTCTGGGAGGAACTTTAACAAAGGGATATAATTGTTTTAACCCTTCATCTAATATTTTAGCATTATTATTGCGCATTACCACAGTCTCTTCTACTGTTTTTAGCACATGTCCTGCCACGATGGCCTGTAGTGGTTGTAATCTCATATTAACTCCCCATATACGATTATGATCTCTATCAACCATGCCATGGTTTCTATACATTCTCATCCAGTCTGCAAGCCTATCATCATTGGTACTTACCATCCCGCCATCACCCATTACGTTCAAGGGTTTTAAGGGGTGCATACTCCACGCGCTTATATGACCTATAGTGCCAGCGTGACAATTGTTTACAGTTCCACCTGGGGCCATACAAGCATCTTCAAGCACCTTAACACCATGGAATTGTGCGATTTTCATGATAGCCTGAATGTTAGGAGAAGCACCTCCCCAGTGAACAGGGAGAATTACTTTGGTTTTAGGGGTAATTGCATCAACAATCTTATTTTCATCCATCTGATAGCGATCGTCAATATCTATAAAAACAGGACGAGCGCCAACAGCAATAATAGCTCCGATAGTTGCATAAAAAGTAATCGGAACTGAAATAACTTCATCATCTGGACCAACCCCTATGGCTTTTAAAGCAAGAATTAATGCATCTGTTCCTGTATTTGTTCCGATCACATGCTTACATCCAATAAAATCAGCAAATTTCTTTTCGAATTTCTCCACATAAGGGCCAAGTGTAAATTCTGTTGAACAAATAAGATCTTTCCATTCAGTAAAGATTTCCTCATTATTAGCAAACTGCATCGGGAGGTAGTTGTACGGTACTTTCATTGGAATTTTATCTTTTTGTATAATAATTTTTAATCAATTCAGCAACCCAATCTTGTTGTTGATAAGTCATACTGGGGAATAGAGGCAAGCTTAGGATCCGATCAACATGTTTCATCGTTTGGGGAAAATCAGAAACTTTATATCCCAAGTATTTAGCAGCCGGTTGAAGATGAATAGGTGTTGCATAGTGAATCAATGCCTGAACTCCATTTTCAATCAAATAATTTTGCAAACCATCTCTTTGTTCCGCTAAAATAACATAGGTTTGATAAACACAATATTCACCAGGGCCTTCATCAGGGGTCTTAACATAAGGTTTTAATAAACGATTGTATCTTAATGCCATTTCTCTTTTGGCGGCATTATAGTTGTCAAGTTGGCGCAGCTGGATTCTCAAAAATGAGGCTTGTAATTCATCAAGCCGGGTATTATAACTCCAGAAGTCGCATTGTTCCCGATTGACAAGGCCATGATTTCTTGCGATCTTCAATCGGTTATAAAGAGCTTCATGTTTTGTAGTAATCATTCCGCCATCACCTATTGCTTTCAAATTCTTCAATGGATGCAGACTAAAACAAGCAGCATCACCCCAACTTCCCACACGTTTGCCATGTATTGATGCCCCAACAGATTGTGCCGCATCCTCTATAACGAATAGATTATATTTCTTGGCGATCTCAAGGATCTGAGGCATTTTTGCCGGCCTACCGGTTAAGTGTACAGCGATGATAGCTTTTGTTTTTTTGGTAACAACCGATTCAAGTTTATTGGGATCCATATTTCCATCCTCTCCAATATCAACAAATACAGGTTTGGCTCCTGCCAATGCAATTGAAGATGCTGAAGCAATAAATGAATTTGAAACTGTAATTACCTCCGCATCCTTCTTCAAATTTAAAGCTTGCATGGTCAGATAAAGAGCATCAGTTCCATTGGCCACACCCAGAGAAAACGGTGTCTGACAATAGGAGGCAAATTCCATTTCAAAATTTGACAATTCAGGTCCCAGAATGTATTGACCACTTAGTAACACTTTTTCAAAGACTTTTATATAATCTTCCTTAAATGCTTTTGCTTCTTCCCCAAGAGCCGCATAAGGGACCGTCCATTGTTTTTGTGTCATGATTTTTCGAAAGTTAATTTTGATACTTTTAGAGCCAAATCCCAAACATCAATTAAATATCCTGGAATATCATAGAATTTAGCCTGATCACGATTTATAAATTTCAGGTCTTGGCCTTCCATACACTTATAATTTTGAATTTCATCATAAAATGCCCAATAAACTGTTAACATATATGGATTCCAACCCTCAACGTGGTCTTCGAATTCAGTAAGTAATTTCAGATCAGGGCAGTCATAATTGGTTTCTTCAAGCAATTCTCTGCGTGTACAGGTTTTCATATCCTCATTTTGTTCAGCATGTCCTCCTGGGGGTACCCATTTTCCTGAATGTCTAAGGCCTTCTTTATGATCGCGCAGTTGCATCAAAACAGCCCCATCTTTACGAATGAGCATAACAGCCCCCACACGCCCAGATAATCGATTATCATTAAATGCCATTTGTGTTCAATTTTTAAGACTTAGATTTTAATCTCCTAAATGTCTTCTCAATACCATCGGCTAATGTTGTATATCTAAAATCAGGAAAAGAAGCTAAAGAGGCAGAATTATCAAACGGTCTGTATCCGTTATGAGGCATTGGCACTAATCTGGGTATGGTGTTTATGATTGTCGGAGGATTAAAATATTCTGAAACCATTTCAGCAATTTCCCGAAACGAAACAGCAGTACCTGTAGCGATATTTAAAACGCCTTCACTATAATGAAGAATAATAAGCCGTAAAAGATTTACCAAATCGTCAATATAAACATGATCGCGTCGTTCTTCCCCTTCTCCAAATAGCGTAATTTCCTTATTGGAAAAAGCAAGCCGAAGAAACTGATTAGGACCATATCCATTATGGGTATCTTCGGCACCATAAAGTAAACTTGGACGCAGTATAGCCATTGGAACAGAACAAACCTGTTTTAACATAATCTCTCTGCACAAATGCATAATACCATGTATTGAACCCGGTTCCGCATTTGAAGTTTCTGTCAGGGGATTAGGTCTATCAGCATAAACAGCATCAGAACTCAAATAAATAAGATGTTTTGGTTGTTTTTTTTCAATAGCGTCACATACTGCTTTCATCATAGAGATGTTTTGAAGAAGCATTTCATTGTTTTTACAGGGAGCAATGGCTGAAATTACAACCAGAGTATCGTATGGATGCAGAATATTTGACAAACGATCAGATGCCTCTGCATCAAACAGATTCATGTTTTTTTCCGTTAAGGCCAGAAAAGGAATTTTATTTTCATATAGATTTTTAACTAGGGAAGCACCGACAAATCCACCGGCACCCATTACAACAACTCTATTAGGAATTGTTTTTACAAAGGTGTTATGTTTAAGCATATGGTAGTTTTCATGATAATTAAGTCTTATTTCTTTTTGATATCAATGGGTGCACCGAGTGTAAAATAATCCAGCCCTGCATTTTTCACCTGCTCATAATCTAAAATACCATACGGATCAATAACAATCTTACCTTTCATCTTTTGTGCAAGTTCATTTGCAGAAATATCTTTGAATTCAGGCCATGCAGTCATAATTAATAATGCATCTGCATTAATTGCTACATCAATAGCCTTACTTGCATTAATTATATTTTTACCTGCAATTTCAGTTTTAACAATAGGATCATAAGCAGTAACCCGACATTTGTTAAGGTTATTAATTAAAATAATTGCAGGAGAGTTTTTAATGCTATGAGTATTTTCTTTGTAGGCCAAGCCAAGTATTCCAATAGTAGCATTTGGATTCTCTTTTAATAGTACTTCATTTAATATTTTAAAAGGCCAGTTTTTCCTGTAATTACTATTATACACCCAAGAGGCCACTATTCCTCCATCTGTTTCATTTTTTTTTGCTAATTCTAGCACTGTAATTAGGTCTCTTTCTAAGTTTCCACCTGAAATTCCTAAACCCGGTTGAATATAACTATATTGTCCAATACGGCGATCTAGTTTGAGAGCCGGAATAATTTCTGACCATTTTGCACCAATTTTTTCGCAAATTTCAGCCATTGTATTTGCGGCACTAACTGATGCCACCAAGCATACATTAATAGAAATTTTTGCTAACTCGGCACTTTCATAGCGCATAGCCAAAATGGGACAATCAAAGGCCTTTAAATAGTTTTCAAAAATTACAGGTAATGGTAATTGAGGGTTCGCACAGCCAATGATATATCTTTCAGGGTATAAGCCTCTTTCTACAGCTCTTCCAAAGATTAAAGTTTCTACCTGATAAATAAGGCGCTCAGAATCAAAATCGATCTGTCTGGTGAAACCAGGAGGAACCTGTGATAAAATAACCAATATTGCAGATGAGTTCAACGAAGGCTTGATCTGCTCAATAATATTATTAATGGGATTGAGATCGCTAATTCCCTCATCGTTAGTTGGAATATCAACAGAAACATAAACAATATCGCATTCTGAAAGTAGAGCTGTATCATTTGTAAAAGTCAGCAGCTCTTTATATTTTTTAAATAATTCATCCAGTTGAGGCTCTTCAATAGGTAATATGGCCATATTCAATTCATCAATAAGTTTCTTGTCATCCTGAAATCCAATAATCTGATATCCTTTTGAAGCAGCAGATATAGATGAAATAATTCCAAGATGAGTCATCCCCGCAAATCCAATAATAGTTTTTTGGTTCATATTAAAGCCCTTCCCTCTTTATGGAGTTTTTTTAAAAATTTATTAATAATAAGATCGTTTTCAATATTGCCATCTTTACCGTTTAAACAAAGATTTTTAAAATGGGAATATTCTAATTCCCAAGTTGGATCAGCTTTCACAAGTGTTACAGATTCTTCCGGGGGCCTTCCACTTGGGAGAACTCTTTTTCGATAAGTAAATGTGGAAGGTCCCCATTTGCAAAGTGAGTCAATATGTATACTTCCATTTTCTCCATAGACTTCTGCAACGAAATGATTTCTCCAACTAAGAATACTCATTTCCATTTCAACCTGAATTGAAGAGGTAGATCCAAAAATAATATTATCGAAGGAATTATTTTCGAAACATTTGGCACTCCATATTTTAATATCTGCTGGAATTGAATTAAAGGCAAACATAAATGTGTCTAAAAGATGCGAACCCAAATCGGGCAAAACACCACCACCATCAGGCAAATCACGCCAAGGGGAATTACGAACATCTCTTGCCGTACCATTTCCATAGAAAAACCGAACTTTATATATTTTACCCAAAGCCCCAGATTCAATGGTTTCTTTTAACCGAATAAAATGTGGTTCAAATCTATGGTTGTAAGCAGTATAGCACACAATGTTTTTTGCCTTTACCAGATTGGCAAGGTTTTCAAGTTCCGCTTGATCTTCTGAAATCAAAGGTTTTTCAACTAATACGTGTTTGCCATGTTGAGCCAGATAACTAATAATTTCAATTTTTGGTTCATCAGGAATACATAGTAGAGCAGCATCAAAAAGGTCTAAAGGTACATCTTCAATGTCTTTAAAGTCAGCATCAGAGGTTGCAGGATCGACGGTTGCAACCACATCATTACCAGCAATTCTCTTTCGCTTAACTCCTTGAATACCAAGACCAACAACAATAACTTTCATGTGATTAGATTATTCTTCATTAAAATTTGCTGTTTTTTCAACTGCATCAAGTTTAGCCAATACATCCATTGGATTAATAGGTATATTTCCATCAAACTCACATTCACAGGCTGCAGCCATTGATCCTATGATGGTCGCAATTGCTTCTGATCCACTTGAAAGCAACGAAAGTGTTGCATAAGCCAAAAGTGCATCGCCAGAGCCAACAGCATCTAAAACTCTTTCGGCAAAACTATCTATTGCAAAGAAGTTGCTTACGCATTTTTTTTCTTCAGATGGAATTGTAAAGACACCTCTGTCTCCAAGCTTTAATATTAAAGATTTACAATTCGTAATTTCTTTTAGTGAACCTGCAAGTTTTCCAACTGTTGAATCCTGGTCTGCAAGTGAAAAGCGCGCTTCTCGTTCATTTGGAGTTAAAAGATCGAAGTTTTTAAAATCTGTAATATTTCCCCATCGGGAGGCAACCTGACTATCGGCTACGCGAAATGTATTAATTGGAATTGCCTCAATCAACCTATTAATCGTTGATCGATTAAATATTCCATGCCTAAAATCACTAAATACAATAGCATCCGTTGAAGTATTCTTAATACTATCGATCAGTTGATCAAGAATTTTAACAGAGATAGTAGCGTTATCAAGTGTGTCTATTTTAAGTAGTCGATACCCCCCCGCTATAATTACATTTTTATTGACAGTCGGCCTTGTAGGGTCAATTATGGGGATTGTATTTATTCCTGTATCTTTAAGTCCTGCAATTACAAAGTCTTTTAATTGATCATTGCCCAGAACTGTTGAAAATACAACATCTGCTCCAGCTGCTTGAAGATGTTGGGCAACAATTCCTGCACCTCCGATATAATCATCCTTACCAATATAACGAACACTGAAAGTAGGAGTTTTTGTCTGACCACCAATCAGAACAGTTCTTGTGTAAGTATCTACAATAGTATCACCAACTACATGAACCTTCAGACCTTTTAGTGATGAAAGTGTATGCCTAAGGTCATCAAATGAAATATTTTCAACATTCATAAGCGAAAGTAATTTTTCGATATGAATTTTAGGTCTAGAAAGGTTTATGAACGTTGAAGATGAATACACAACATCTCCTGGTGTAAAAACCATCTCACCTCCATATTCATTAACAACATTAGCCTCTTCTTGAGTAC
Source organism: Bacteroidota bacterium (assembly GCA_018816945.1). NCBI lineage: Bacteria > Pseudomonadati > Bacteroidota > Bacteroidota bacterium. The sequence continues at coordinate 60,243 of JAHIVC010000030.1, forward strand.
TAGGAGGTAGACCTGTTGAGGTGTATTCAAATCCTTTAGCAAAATAATTTGGTTTAATTTTCCTTATAATTTTCAGAGGTTTTTGGTTGTCATCAATAATAACATAATCTACCATTTCATAGGCAGCCAGATTCAAAGCTCGCAATTGTTCTGGAACGTGAGGTCGATAAATTCCCTTATCGATGTATTTGTCTGAGGTAATACTTGCTATTAGAATATCGGCCTTTGATTTAGCATACGCCAAATGGCGTACATGCCCGGGATGAACAACATCAAAAACTCCATGACAAAGAATTACTTTCTTTTCACGAGAAAAAGGACCTATTATTTCTATTAAATCGTCAATTATTTTAAGTTTTGGACGATACTTCTCAAAAAAATCTTGTTCCATACTATTTATTCTTAGTCATATATTTAAACCATGATTTTGTTGCAGTTTCAATACTTTCTGGATTCCAAAGCGGAGCGTCTTTCCAATTTTCAATATTGGCGGTCATTTTTGCAACTCCTTCTGGAAAACTAATTTGTGGTTCCCATGAAAGTTGATTTTTAATTTTCGTAATATCTGCCCATGTGCAATCAGGTTCTCCTGGACGTTTTGGAAGGTAAACAACATCCCCACCAAGTAAATCAACCAGATTGTTAACACTTTGAGGATTACCAGCACCAACATTGTAAATTTCTCCAATATGTTCTGTTTCTGCCGCAGCCAGAAATGCAGTGGCAATATCAGTTACAAAAATAAAGTCACGACTTTGACTACCATCACCAACAACTGTAAAAGGCATTCCCTCTAATTTTTGTTTGAAGAATACTCCAAATACAGCACCATAAGCTCCAGTAGTGCGAACTCTTGGACCATAAGCGTTAAATATCCTAATTGAATTAACGGGAAGACCATAAACCTTTTGCCAGTGGAAAGCGGTTTGTTCACCAATATACTTACTGAAGGCATAAGGATATTCAGGGCATATTTTATGATCTTCATTAGTTGGTGTATCAGCGAGTCCATAACAAGATGATGATGCAGCATAAACAAATTTTTTCACAGCATGATATCGAGAACATTCAAGTACATGCGAAGTACCTTGAATATTAGTTGACATGTACTCTAAAGGTCTTTCGATAGACGGAACAATATCTCCAATACCGGCAAAATGAAAGACATAATGAGCGCCGGAAAAAATTTCTGAATCTGGTTTTAAATTTAGAATATCCTCTTCAAAAAATTCAAAATCAGGATGATTGCTATGATGAGATAAGTTTGATGATCTTCCTCCAGTCAAATTATCAATTACCCTAACCCTGTAATTTCTTTTAATTAGGAGGTCAACCATGTGACTGCCAATGAATCCGGCTCCCCCAGTAACAATAGCGATCGGTTTTATACTCATCTGGCCTGAAGTCTTTTTAATCGTCGAACATTGAAGTAGAAATCATCATCAAAACTGTTTGGGAGCTTTCCTTCTTGAAAGGCATGACAAAGATCACGTATAGCTTCTTCTATTGAATGTGTTGGTTGAAATCCAAGAACTCTTTTAATCTTATCAGAGTTAATATGATATGAGCGATTATCATCACTTGGCGTAGTAGTAATTTCGATATTTTTTTTCTCAGGAAATTCCTTTTGAACAACTTTCTTTACTAAATGTGCAATATCCATGATCGACATGTTTTGATATCCTACATTAAAGATTTCGTTTTTAATCTTTTCAGATGGAGCATTCAATAATAGTTCCACAGTGTCGCAATAATCTTGTACATGAAGATTTGGTCGCAATTGGTCCCCACCAAATACTGTGATCTTATTTTTATTAACGGCGTGATTGGTAAGAATGTTTACTGATAGGTCAAGTCGCTGCCTTGGGGCATAACCACATACCGTTGCCGGGCGAAAGATAACACCAACAAAATTATCATCTGTATGTTTCTTAAGAAGTGGTTCACACATACCTTTATATTTATTATATAGTGTTAATGGTACAAGGGGGTGATCTTCGGTAACATCTGGCTTATCAGAAACTCCATAAACTGAACTTGAGGAGGCATAAATAAATCTTTTTACTCCAGCTTGTTTTGCGGCAATTACCATGGGTTCAAATGCTTCAAGATTTACACTTGTCGATAAACGTTCATCTAATTCAAAACTGGCATCATTTGAAATGCATGCCAGACTCACGAATGCATCATGTCCTTTACAAGTATCAAGAATTTTTTTAGTCTCACGGATATCACCCTCAATAATTTTGAGGTTTGGATTTTCCTTAGGCAAAAAATCATTTCCAAAATGCATAATGTCATAAACAGTGACCCTATAACCATGTGATAAAAGTTGAGGAATTAATAAACTGCCAATATAACCAGCTCCTCCTGTAACAAAAACAGATTTAAATTGCATATGATTTAATTTTTTATTATTTCTTATATTTATTTCAGATCAATCGTGTAACCTGCTGTCTTGGCATCATTATAAAACATGGACACTGTTTCGAGTGAGAAAGTGGTTAAATCCTTGCCTACAACAGATAGTTTCTTCAACACATCTGGAGTAACGGTTATTATATGGCAACCCACTTCATCAGCCTGAAAGATATTCAACAATTCCCTTGGACTAGCCCAGAGCACTTCAGCTTTCGATTTGCTTGAAGCAATTTTTACTGCTTCTTTCATAAGAGGGACAGGATCAAAGCCCGTATCTGCAATTCGACCAGCAAAAACAGAAAGAATTGCAGGAGTGTTAGGATTTAAAGCATCTACGATCTCTTTTACTTGAGCAAGTGTAAACATTGCAGTTATATTACAAATAACCCCCTTATCTGAGAGTGTTTTAACAAGATTTGCTGTACTCTCTCCTTTGGTATTGGTGATTGGAATTTTTACATTAACATTTTTCCCCCATGATGCTATCTCGATAGCTTGAGCCTCCATATTGGGAATATCATCGGCAAAAACCTCAAATGAAACAGGCAGGTCTGGAACTAACTGAAGAACCTTTAGTGCAAAAGATTTATAATTTTGAACTCCTGCTTGACGCATTAGTGTTGGGTTGGTCGTAAAACCTTTAATATATGGTTGGCTGTAAAGCATTTCAATGCTTTTCAAATCTGCACCATCCCCAAAAATTTTTATTTTAAGATTAATGATTTTTTTCATAAAATGCATGTTAACATCTAGTTGTAATAATATATGCAACAGCTGATTGTAATGAATTTACTATTGCATGGAATTGTAAGGGGCGTGTTTCCTTATAATGTCGATCAATAAAGATAGTTTTACAACCAGCTTTATTACCAGCTTCAATATCGCTTGAACGGTCTCCAATCATAAAACTTTTTTTAAGGTCGATGCTATGTTTTAACGAAGCCTTGTTCAACATACCTGGATTTGGTTTTCGACAATCGCATCCTTCATCCTGGCGATGAGTACACATAAAAACATCATCAATCATTGTCTTTTCATAAAGTTTAAGATGCATGGCTTCAACTTCTTCAAGAGGCACTAATCCATTACCAATATCTGGTTGATTAGTAACCACAATAACTTTAAATCCAAATTGTTTTAATAAAGCTACTGAACGCTGAGCATTTGGCATGAGTATAAAACTTTTTAGTTTGCGTGGAGCGTATGGCTTGCCATTTCTGACAAATGTTCTGCATATTACGCCATCCCGATCCAAAAAAACAGCAGGACATAGTTCTTTTTTTACCACTTTGTTGCCTGGATTTGCAGTGCGGGATGAGAAACTAGACAATGCCAAACTACAGCCTGAAATGCTTCGCTATGTGGAGTAATAAGTTTATCGTCAACTACAGGGACAAGCACAACAGCGTCTCCTTTGATCTGTGTATATCCGCCATCTCGACCGACTATACCGAAAACTTTCGCTTTTCTTTCAACAGCAAGGTCAATAGCCTGAACTAGATTGACGCTAACTTGCTTTTCGATGTTTCCCCCACCTACAGACATTATAAATAAAGCATCTTTTGAGTCAAGTTTACTTATCTTAAGCCAAGCGGCCAATGCTCCATCCCATCCTTCGTCATTAATTCGTGCTGTAAGTTCTGAAACATTATCTGTTGGTGCATAGGACTCTATCCCACATAGTTTGCGAAAATCATTTACTGCATGACTACAATTTCCTGCACTTCCTCCGACCCCCAAAAAGAATAACCGGCCACCATTTTCTCGCAATCTGACAAGTGCGTTTGTCAAAATCTCAATCTGTTGCTTGTCGATCAACTTAGCAACTCGTTTAACTTGTTCGAAATATTGATTTACGTGCTCGTTACGTATATTCATTTTTTGAATTATTTTATTAAAAAGATAAAAAACTTTAATAATGTTTAGTACTATTTGCTTACGGGTTAGGCAATTTATTTAGTAGTTGAAAGCATTATCTTTGGAGAACCAGACCCCACTATTTTTCCTTCTTCCAGCCTGAATATTCGGTCGCAGTGTTCAACAGTAGAAAGTCGATGGGCTACAATCAGAATGGTTTTAGTTCCCTGAAGATTAGTAACTGTTTTCATCACACTACGCTCTGTTGATATATCAAGAGAACTTGTGGCTTCGTCAAGTACCAAAACAGCCGGATCATGGTAAAGAGCCCTTGCAATACCGATGCGTTGCCGTTGTCCACCCGATAACCTTACACCACGCTCACCTACGAGAGTTTCAAGTCCCAAAGGCAAACTCTCAACAAAAGACCCAAGTTGGGCTGCCATAATGGCTTTGTTAACAGCACTATCATCAATCTGATCGTTTGATAATCCAAAAGCTACATTTCGCCGCAGAGTATCATCGGTAAGATAAATATGCTGGGGCACATAGCCGATCTGGTTCTGCCAGGCACGCAAATTTTGTTGGATATTCTCACCGTCGAATAATACCTGACCCGCATTTGGCGTCAACAACCCCAGCAATACATCCACCATGGTGCTTTTCCCCGAACCACTTGAACCAATAAAACCCACAGACTCACCATTCCTGATGGTAAGCGTAAGATTATTGAGTGTTGGCTTTGGAGTGTTTGGATATGTGTAGCTGATGTCCCTCAACATGATCTCGTTCGAGAATACCTTTACATTTGCCCCAGTTTTGGCATTGGGGTCGATTGCATCGAGCTTGAATTCGTCAAACAGAATATTAATAACCGGCAATGCATATCGTAGCGACTGTATTGAAGTCAACATTTTGTTGATAGATGGTAATAGCCGAAAAGCAGAAGCAGTAAATAGTCCCAGTTTAGGTATAATGCTGGATATGTTTTGACCCTGAATTATCATTATAATTACAAGAGCAGCTAAAGCGATTATGACTATAAATTCTAGCCATAATCGCGGAAGTGCTAATACAGTTTGATGTAACCGACCTGCTTCTGCTGTCTTTGTGTTGTTTAAATTGTATTGTTTCAAAAAATCGCTTTCACGGCCTAGTATTTTGACATCTTTAACTCCTCCCAGACCCTCTTGAAGATTTTGGATACGAAATCCTTCATACAACTGACGTATCTCTCCCCATCGTATTATTTTGGAGCGTGTAATTCGGTAGAATATCAAGGTTGCTATACCTAATATAAGCATCACTATAATTGTTCCAATAGGTTCGAACATCAAAAGAAGACTGACTATCCCAATCGTAACAAGACCGTCAGTTAATAGGCTTATTGCATTTGATAAAGCACCGGAGAATTGGTTTACCTCGGAAACAGAATTTCGAATCAACTGTGCGGAGTTTCTCGATAAATGGAAAATGTATGGCTGTCGGAGATATATAGTGAAGAGACGTTGTGAAATTTGAACCTGCACCCCCATTGTAAAATGTGTTTGTTGCCATATCAAAAAGGAAATAAATATCATTTTGATTAGGTTCATAACAACCAGTGTGAGCATTGCTCCAATAATTAATTGTATTTGCGTAGGATTGCCCAGAGCATTGATTACAGGTTGTAATCTAGGGTAACTCAAGACAAGATTCTGCTCTGACATCAGCCCAATTGCAGGGATCACCAATCCAATTCCCATGACCTCTAATCCCATACCAATAAACATGAGAAGCAGTAATATCATAGCTTTCTTTCGCTCTGAAGGTGTAAGTAAGTAGTATATTTTTTTGGATATCGTCATTTAAATAATACTTGAGATAAATTATTTAAAGTTGGTCAATAAATCATATAGGAATTGAATCTGAAAATCTCTAACTTAATCGTAATATGTCGAAAATAATTCGTGAAAATTTCCCGCAATAATTCAGTTATGCCTAACTCAGCAAGGAAGTTGTTGCTGGAGATAATGCAGTTTATGGGGCAAAAGTCCGATTTCAGATTAAATGGTAAATTACATTGCATTTATCAATTAAAGATTTATGTATCTATTTCGTGTTGGTTTTCTTAGTTGAAAAGCATGACATCACATAGATAGAGGAGCTTTTCATTTTTCACTACTCCCTATTCATTCTCTTTACCCACTCATGTATTGATGTAATTTCCAAACTTTCATTCCAAAAAAAAAGCTCCGTCATCTCAGTTTGCAGGCTGTTGTGTCCATCTCTTCGTTTTCTGTTACAGGGAATCACTCTTACCATGTACTCCGGGCCAAGGCCAAAGATTTTTAATGCATTGTCTCCACTGGGTTTTCGATCGCGGGCATTGCTGCTCCAATGGAGCTCAATGGTATTATCGGCTAAAAATTCAATATCCAGATTTTCAAAACCACCCAGATCACCCGTTATGGGTTTAAACAGAGCCAGATCAGGCTGTCCGTTTTTTCATCAAAGGCATGTACATTGAGTTTACAAAATAAATTCTGTCCGGTCATTTGTTGCCGCCTAGCTTCAGGGTTCCAGCAGGGGCGGATCAATGAATTCAGGTTTATGCTTATAAATTCGATAGCGGCCTTAAATTTAGATCGTTGCTTTTGTTGTTCCGGGGTTTTTGGATTTTTCAACTTCAGAGGGCGGCTTCTTACACAGTCCTTTTTGAAACGGCGATAATATATCGAGGGGCCCAGGATCCCACTAAAATGTCCGTTTTTACTCGTGCCATATTTTTGTTTAGGAATCAGAAATTTCTAACACTTTTTATGCTTCCTCGTCGGGCAGGTTTTACTTTTCTACTCGAACCTACCACCTCAACATTCCGGTCGTAGCAAATCCTAGTAAAAACTTGAACAGACCTTGAATAAAACCTGAACAACTCCGGTTTTATTCAGACTTGCTGCAGTGTTGATCTGAACTTGTATTGGAGTTGGTTAATAGACGATTTATTTTGAAGTAATTAATGTTTAAATTCCATCCTCGTTGGCAGACCAAATTCCAAACAAATTCCAATTCTGAATTTTCAAATTTCACCCTTCGACTCACTTCGACTCACTTCGACTTCGCTCAGTGCGAGTAGCTCAGTGCGAGTAGCTCAGCGCGTGCTCAGTGGAACCAGGCTCAGTGTGACGAGTCCACAGATTTCACGGATTTTCACGAATTGTTTGCTGTTCGCGCTCAAAGGTTCAGAGGTTCAAAGGTTCAAAAGTTCAGAGGTTCAAAGGTTCAAAAGTTCAGAGGATTTATCTTTTAACTTTCGCCTTTATACTTTCAACTTTTCACTTCCCTCTTCCATCCAACGTTTCTTGATATTGACTAAAAAATGCTTTCCAAACACCCATCCAATACCCACTACACCACCAAAGAATATCCAAGTTATCAGGATTTTCGTTCTTTTTGGCTTAAAACTTTCTCTCGGGACACTAATAGGTTGGATGATTATAAATACAGGCGTTTCTCCTTTTACCTGTATTTGTGCACTTTCGAGTTGTTTTGCTAATTCAGTAAACACCGCAAAAATAATATGATATTCACTTTGCAGGCGCTCCAGTTCGGTTTTATCAAGCTCGGTAACGATATTTTTATTTTTATCCCGAAAACGTGCTAATTTCTCCTGAATTTGTTTGAATTCCTGTTCCTTTTCCTGATATCTCTCCATGACAAACTCAAGCTGAGTCTGTGCTTTTTTTATTTTAAACTCAGTAATTTTTTCCTGTAACAGTTTCTGGGCATTTTGTCCTAATTGAGCTGCGGCTTTAGCCTCAGGCATAATTGCTATTAAAGTTATAACTCCCTGTTTTTGATCAATCTTCAAACTAATGGATGAGCTCAATAAATTGATTATTCTTCTTTCTTCAGCGGTTAATATCACGATACTTTTATCCTGTTCAATTGTAGCTTCAACTGAAGTAGATTTCCTTTTTAAAGCACTTAATATTGTGCCTGGAAGTCCAATGGTGAACTTTTTTACAAAATTTAACACATTGAACTTAGTATATTGTGGGTCGGTGTAAAAGTTGTAAATACTAATCTGGTTGCTATATCCATCAAAATTTACCTCAACTTTCATTAATTCTTTCAGGAAAGGGATGCTTTTTACAATTTCGGGATAAACTGTAGGACTTAATTCAGCTCCGGTATTCATATCCATATTAAAACCTGCCATTGCAGCGAGGGATGAAAGCCCTCCCAAATTATTATTTCCTGAATTTATCTGAGGAACCATGATGCTGCTTGCGGAATACTGTTTTGGCGTGAAAATGGCAATAAATAATCCAATGATTGTAAAAATGATGATCGTTATTATGATCATTCTTCGTTTATTCCAAATGATTTTGGCCAGCGCAATGAGGTCGATTTCGTCGCTGTGGGCGTCGAGTGACTGTGTGGTTGTATTGGGAGTTTCAGTCATAGAAATATATTTTTGTTATAGTGACGGGTGAATTGGTGACAGGTGAATTGGTGACGGGTGACGGGTGACAGGTGACGGGTGAATTGGTGACGAGTGACGAGTGACGGGTGACAGGTTTTTTTGAAGTTTTTTGTCACTAGTCACGTGTAACTTGTCACTTTTTTTGGTGGTGACGGGTGAGTTGGTGACAGGTGACAGGTGACAGGTGAATTGGTGACGGGTGACGGGTGAATTGGTGACGAGTGACGAGTGACTGAGTGACGTGTCACTTTCTCTGTCACGATTAGGTTTTATTTAAAGATTTTATAAGAGCAGTTAACATTCTAATGATACTTTTTAGTTCGTTGTTAGTATCTTCAATGTTTTCTATATAATTTAATCTTTTTGATATTTCTATCTGAGTTTCAATTTCAGATGCAGAACCCAAAGAATGATATAAAAATTGAATAAACTCTTTGGTATTTCTACGTGCAGCTCCTTCAGATATATTTGAGGGTATAGAAACAGCTGCTCTCCTTAATTGGCTTGTAAGTCCAAATAGTTCCTCTTTCGGAAATTTATCAGTTAATTTGTAAATATGGAATACAAAATTCATTGATTTTTGGTATACTTCTAAATCTTTATGGGTTTTTATTTCCATCGTTATTTGTGACTAGTTAAATGGTGACGGGTGAATTGGTGACGGGTGACAGGTGACGGGTGACAGGTGAATTGGTGACGGGTGAATTGGTGACGGGTGACAGGTGACGGGTGACAGGTGACGGGTGACGGGTGACGCGTCACTTGTCACTTTTCAGTCACTTGTCACTTTCTTTGTCACTTTTTAGTCACTGATTACAGTTGTTTAGCTAACACAAAAATAGTCAGAGCAGTAGTTACAGCGGTCAAAGTGGTTCCCCAAACCTCACTCCACTTTGTTTTTTCTCTGGTGCTTTCTCTTTTTTCTTTGGGCGGTTTCATTTTAAGACTTATTAATGATCCTGTTTCTACTTCGGGATAGTTCCTGAAAAGTAATAGTGATTTTTTTGTGCTTTTTACCCGGCCATTTTTTAAGGAAACGGTGACACTTTTTTTATCTGCCCGGTCGACAAATCCACCTGCATAATTATTAATATACCAGCGTGCCGATTTTTCACCCTGAAACACAAGGTTAAAGGATACTGCTGCCTCATTGAATGTATTATCTGCCAACCTGGTACCGATAGGTCTTATGGATACGGTATTTTCTCTCCTTTCAATATTGATCACATCCCCTTCAAATAAAATCGGATCCTGCTTAAGATTTCCATGATAGATGAGTGCCTTTTCAATATCCATAATGATATTTCCCCGATTGTTGTAGGTTCTGAAAAGTCTGCTTCCTCTTGCATCAGCTGCTCCCAGCAATCCTCCGGCACGATTAATTAATTCACTCATTTGAACCTGCTCAGATTCGAGTACATATAAACCGGGATAGTTTACTTCACCGGCAATTTCAACCGTTCTGCCCAATGTGAATGCAGGGGTTAGCCTTACAACTACCTGATCATATGGTTGCAGGTTAAAGTTAGCCGGTTTGATGACCTGGTAATTGTTATCGATCTCAAGGGTGATTAACTCCAGCCGGGTTTGCTCAGTTGGAGAAAGTATAGCGCGGAAAACTTCAATGCGATTTAAAGCTGCTCCAATATTAAATCCTCCGGCAGCGGTTATCATATCAGAAATAGTAAGACTGGGATCAAATGTAAATTCTTGCGGCTGTTTTACAGCTCCAAATATTCGAACTTCTCCAATATTGGAATAGATACTATTATCATACACATTTAATCGATCTCCGGGTTTCAAAACTAAATTGTCTGAATCTTCCAATCGGATTCGAATATATTCAGTTCTTCCCGGATTGAATAAATCTTGCCTGAAAATATATGCGACCGGATATGCGCTTGTTTTAAGACCGCCTGCAAGTTCAATTGCCTGCTTAACTGTTAATCGATAGTTTAAAGCAAAAGTTTGCTCATATGGAGCTCTCACATGGCCATTAACCGAAATAGTTGCCACATCTCTGTATGTTGATTGGTTTGGAACCCGGATGCGGTCACGAGCCATTAATGTAAAATCCTTCCCGGAACCCTTCATGTCTTCCCAAGGGATTGTTAATACTTCAACCGTTTCATCTGTCTGTATCCGTTCTATAAGAATCAGATCGGTTTTAGCATTACTGTTTGGTTGAGCGTTAGCCAGCAGTTTAGCCAAAGAAGGATTGGCCAGAAAATCATAGTTACCGGGATAAAATACACTACCTGATATTTCAACATATTGTTCAATTGGTTTCTGGATTGATTTAATGCGAATAATATCACCATTCACTAGTGGAACATTTAATTTACCATTTAAAACTTCGTTGAGATTATATTCCTGCAATCTGATCTCCCCATTTATATATCGCTGAATTTGAACAAAATCAGGATAGGCATCTACATTTAAACCTCCGGCATACTGAATCAGATCATTCAGGTTTTCCTTTGCAAGTAATTCATATCGCATAGCCCTTTTAACCGCACCTTCAATGCTAACCAAATTTTGAACAACAGGTACAAAAATGATATCATTTTGCTGCAAATCAAATTTGTATTGCATGGTCGGATCTTTCATAAAAGCATATAAATCGATTATAGTTCGATTATTGCCACGGATGTGTTGAATGGTACGCACACTCCCGATTTCTGTTGGTCCACCGGCAGCACTTAATGCATTTATTGCAGAGTTTAGGGCAGAAAGGGTAAATCCACCGGTTATTTTTGATTCTCCAAAAATATTAACCATAATGGTTCTTGCAGTGGAGATTGTCAACGCAAATTGATCAGATCGAAAGGTATAAGCCTTTGCTAATCTTTCAAACATTAATTCTTTGGCCTGTTTCAAGGATAAGCCCTGCAGGAAAATCTTGGGCATTCCTGATGGCTGTATATAACCATCATCATTAATTTCAAGTTGTAAATCAGTTTGAGAAGATCCAAAAATACTAATCCGGATTTTATCTCCTGCCCCCAGAATATAGGTGTCAGGAGCAGTTGCACCATCCGTAGTTCTAAAAATATCCAAGCTTTGATCGGTAAACAAGGAGTGACCATAAATTTTAACAGGGGCTTTCTCTTCGTTTGCAGCAGCCTGAACTACTCTTTGTGCAGCTTCAGCGGTGGCTTCCTGCACTGTAGTTTCCGGTTCAGTTATTACCGGTTCAACAATTACTGTTGGGGTTTTTACTGTTGTCTTTTTCTCTGCTTCCATTGCATCCAATATGGCAGTTACTCTTGCCTGATATTGTGGAAGTTCCGCAGGAGGAATATTTTCAAGATCAATACCTTCCTGAAGCAATCGTGTGCGAACCTCTGCTTCTGTAAGTCCTCGGCGTTGCAATTCAGCATTTACCTGTGCCATTATTACAGGAGGCGGATTTTGAGCATAACTTATTTGAGCACTTGACAATAGAAAAAAAGCAGATAATAAAAGTCCTAAAAGTGAAGACTTTGTTTTTGTGAATGACTTCATCTGTATAATTGTTTAATTAATTATAAAATATCAATTCCTAGGTAATAATTCTTATAGATTAGCTTTATCTGTAAATCTTTATGGTCAGCTATAAATTGGAAACTTATTTTGGTACAAATAATTTGAATATTCTTTTGATGGCTAAAATGAAAGATACAGCTTTGCTACGTATATTTTTGAAACCCATTATTTGATACCGGAACATAATTACACGGGTAATTTAGATTTCTTTGTTACTGATGCTGCATGTTCAAGAATCAATGAATAACCTATATCCTTAATCCGGATGATAATTTTGTTTTTGCCATTATTGTCTTTTACGACTTCTCCTTCATATCCCTTTAAAGGCCCTGATTCTATTATTATCATCTCACCTTTCAAAAACCTTTCGCCGCTGTAATAATGAGGTGCCTTAAATTCTACCATTTTTTTCATGGCGTCGATCTGCCATTCAGGAATCGCGACTGCTTTACCTTCAAATGTTACATAACGCACAGCACCAGTTATGTTAACGATGTCATAATACTCTTTTTCACTGATATTCACAAACACATAGGATCGAATCATTGGGACTTCTACTTTTTTCTTTCGATCACTCCATTGCTTTATCTTTGTTTCAAGTGGTAAATAAGCATTAAACCCTCTTTTAATAATTTCGGCATAAACTTTCTTTTCCTGCATTGATTTGGTATAAAGAGCGTACCAGTGATAGGAAAGTTGTTTCATGGGAAAAGAGTTTTTTTCTTCATCGTTATGTGACTTAGCAATTGATGGTAAAGAAGAATTGGAATTGCTGCTCAACGGTCGATTCAATATTTTTGTGTTTACTTGTATTTTATTTTTTTATAATCAATGTAATGTGTTGTGGAATAAAGTTTTAGAGATCAATTAAAATACATGATCAATTGTAATATTAATATCTGAATGTCATAGCTTCGCCCCTATAGTCACATTTTAAAAAATCTCAATTCTCCTTCAAATACTGTATTTCAGCCCCTAATTTAGCATTTTAATCTTTACACTTCTTCCCATAAAAGCAGCGGTGCAATTTTATTATTCTGTTCTTTATAAATTTCAAATTCTTCTTTGGTGTAGATTAAGTACCGGATTCTACGTTCAATATTTTTTTCAACTTTCTCAATCAATTCAATTAAGAACGGCTGATTGATATCTTTTCCAATAAAAAGTAAATCAATACAATTGTTATCTATTCCATTAGCAAAGTCTCCAACAATAAAAACATAATTCACTTTACCGAGCTTTTCTATAACTTTATCTATAATTTGGTCGAAACCAATATGATACATGATAAGGTTATTAATTGGTTTAAATAGTGGATGTTGAGTATTGGCCTTAAATATTTTTTTATTTCCTGAAAACTCTGATTTAAGTAATCCGGCATTTTCAAACCTAACCAGTTCTACCCGGATTGCATTCGTAGATTCGTTAAATTCTGCTTCAAGATTTCGCAAATACGCACTAGCGTTACCATTCAGGAAGAATTTTAACAATATCTTTATACGTGTTTTTGAGGTAATTAGCGTATCTAACATGATATGTAGTGGTAGATTGAGTAACAAACTTACTCAATAATTATTGAAAATCAAAAGAAATTTAGGATTTTAAAAAAGCGCCTTTTAAGGAATAATTATTCATCTGTTATTATTTATTTAGTTTGAAAAGCTCCTATAAGCAGGGATGGCGTCCCGAACTCGCCAAGAGCGAGTCGGGACGCCATCCCTGTGATGCTTAATTGCCTTTAATTGCTGGAGTTCGTTAATTATTTCCCTACATGGGGATTAAATTGATTACCTTTATGAAAAGCACATCTTATTTTCTTTCCTAAAAAGCTTGTTTATTTGAAGATGTATCTACGGGATTGATATTAATACTAATCACCAATGACAACTAGACAACAAATGGAAAAACATGTTTGCGGAGTAAATAAATTCCTGAAAGCTAAAGTAAAAAACATGACAACAGTAGAATTGCTATACAACATGCACCCGTCTGATAGAGCAGACTTTTTAAGGGATAAAGAATTAGTAAAGCAAATTCCTGCAGATATACTACTTAAATTGAACTTTGAGTTAAACAAATTTTACGCTGAAAAACAAAAGCAAAAACAACCTTAATTAAAAACCCTGCTAAGCGGTTCCGAAGCTTCGGGACCGCTTTATTGTTCATGATTTTGCAAATTTAATTTTTTACATTATTTATTGAATTACAAATAACAGGGATGGCGTCCCGACTCGCTCTTGGCGAGTTCGGGAAGCCATCCCTGTTATCTACAGAAGCTCGAAGAAGCCTTGAAGAAGAGAGTGAAACACTACTTCGCCAAGGCTCCGTAGAGCGAAGGTGGAGCTGCAGGGTTTTCCCGTTTCTCAGAGTTCACGGGATAAACTTCTCATCCCTGTTTTTCTACGAAAAAAAGCCGACCTTCGGTCAGCTTTTCATCTCCACTGCGTGGAGCTGCAGGGATTCGAACCCTGGTCCAAACAAGCAGTCAAAACGCTTTCTACATGCTTATCCTTTAGTTGATTGTCGGGAAATAACCGATGAAAGGCACACCTATTATAACCTTAGTCTTTATATTTCGCCCGTGCACCAAGACCTTGCAAAAGCTAGCTCAACATTTATGATGCTTCGGTCGGGACACCGTTAAGCGAGGTTTCCCGGGAAGCAGTAAGCGGCTTAATCTCTAGACTAAGCGGCTATCGCGTAATTATTGTCGCCAGTTAATGGCTGTGAGAATTAGGATTAACGAGGCATATTCACAACCCTCGGCATGCTTACATCTCCACTTCCTTGCTGTCAAAACCGGTCAGCCCCGGGTAATATTGATGTTAAATGTAGAAATGATATTTGGGAACCCCATATATCAGCGGCAAATTTACTAAAATTAATGCAGTATATAAAATAATTATTGATTAAGCCCTTTACGGAGTAAGGCATCATTTAAAATTTCACTGTTAAGATTTTTTGAATTCAGATTTATAATTTGCATCCTGATATGAAGAAAAAATATTAGTCATTGAGTCTGAATTACTTTATAAATCAAGAATTGTTATCAGAAATTTAATTTTATTAAGTTGATTAGAACAATATGCTTATGTTAAAAAATATTTTATATTTACCCTAGGTTTCGATTAATTAAAACCCAATTTTTTTTGATCCAGGCATCTTATTGTGAACCTAATTATCCTTCTAATGAAAAAATCAATAATCTTCTTAAGCATCTTTATTATTTCAACGATTGTAATGAATGCTCAAAATGTAGCTCAAACAGGTAAAAAAGTTAAAGATCAAAAAGTGTCTTCGGATTATGACCGAAACTCAATGACCTTTTATTATCTGGATTTTAATGAAAATCACAGCGATTTGGTAAAACAAAAATTTTCGTCATTTGTAGTACCTGATAAATTCTATGATAATACTTTGGATGTAAAAATCCTGAAAGTGCTAAAAGACAGAGCTTCAATAACCACCACTTCGGTATTTGCGAAACAAATTAACACGGCCAGTCTGGATGATGTGTTAACTGAAAACAAAACCGGACAAAAATTGATTTCGAAATGGTTTAGCCGCACCAATGGACAGTTTGGCGTTGACCTGCTAAAAGAAAGAGGAATGTATAATGCTACTGATGCAGATTATGTGGTTGCTCAGGCATCGAAGAGGGGCAAGGCAGCATTGATGGATATGGGAATGAACCTGGTAGATAAATCGTTTGTTTTGATGTTTGATTTTTCAAATGTCATGACCATGAATGAATACTATGAAAAGAACAAAACAGAAGCTAAGAACCGCACCAGCAATGGTTTTATGGCCGATGTTACAGGGTACTTGTATAAACTGGATTTTAACGATTCTGTCGCTGCGGTATTTTTTCAGGATTATTGGATTGGTGAAAATGACCCAAATCGTGAATCAAAAATAAAAGCTTTCGAATCAACTTCTTTCCCGCTGAAGTTGGTATCCACTTTCACACAGCCGCTTTCTGCATCTCAATTCAATCCCGGACAAAAGCTGGCCCCTAAAACACAAAAAAGCAGCGATCAACTTATGCAGGATTTGGTGAATTCAGGAATGAATGGGATCATCACGAAAATAGAGAATAAGTTCGATGAATTCAGGGTAAAAGCATTTGTAACCGGAGTGAGGCCCATCACCTCGAAAATTGGAAGAAAGGAAGGTTTGAAGTTTGATCAGCGATATTTTGTATACGAAAATATTCAAACCAATAGTGGCGAAACTATTACAAAAAGAAAAGGTGTTGTTAAGGCAATAAAAATTTCGGATAATAGAGACATCACCAGTGGCGAAACCCAACCCTCTCAATTCTATCAAACCTCAGGATGGAAAATTGATAATTACGGAATGTTCATGGAACAAAAAAATGCAGTAGGAATCAACCTCTTTCTAGGATTGACCAATACAGAATTTACCGGTTTTGCAGGTCGTGCCGAGTTTTATATATCAACACTGATTTATGAAGGAGCGGTGAAGAAAGGCAGATCAGGCTTGCTAAGTTCGCTTCATCTCTATATAGAGGGAGGATATGATACGCAGGAAAACCTGAATACGGAATATAATTTCTTAAAACTTAGCGCCGGTTTTGGAAAAGAATTATATCCAATTCCAAACTTCCATATTGCCCCATTTGTTGGATATGGATTGGAAAAAGCTAATTGGGATAATGCAGCAGATAACAAAATATCGAGCCAGTTTGTGGAAGGCGGGGTACGTGCAGGGATAAACGCTACTTATAATATCCAGCTAGTAGGATCCGTTAATTACAAATTTGTTCTTTTCTCCGAGGAACAAGATAAGGATGGAACCAAAGTTATGGATATAACTTACGACGATACATTCCCAGATCGGGGCGGAATAGGGTATTCATTTGGAATTCGATTTATGTTTTAATATAAAACCAAAGAATTATGAACCAGAAAATGATTAATCTAAGTATTGTTTTTGTTTTTATATTTTCGTTGAGCATGAGTGCTCAAACAAAAAAACAAAAGAAAATGGCCGGTTATTTAATAACCAACTATGAAGTGGAATGTATGGGTACAGGAATGGATGGCACCCAATTGGTAAAAATCTGGGGTTTTGGAAATAAACCTGAAAAAGCAGTTTATCAAGCTAAAAAAAATGCAGTTCATGCAATCATGTTTAAAGGCATATTAGCGGGCAAGCCCGGATGTATGCAGCGTCCGTTGATTAGCGATCCGGCTGCAACCGAAAAACACAGCGAATATTTCGACCTCTTTTTTGAAGATGGCGGAAGGTATTTGCAATTTGTTTCGGAAACCGGAGATGGAACCATGGACAGAATTAAAGTTTCCAAGAAGGATTACAAAGTAGGAATTGTGGTTTCAATCAGGCATTCAGCTTTAAGAACGGAGTTAGAAACTGCCGGGATCATTAAAAAATTAGGAACCGGATTTTAAAACTTAAAACGTATGAAATAGCCATGAGAAATAAATTTTCACACAAACCAAGGATGATTATTTCATGGCGTATTCCCTGTCTGCCGACAGGCAGGCATCTAACCGAATTAATAAATTATAAAAAAATAAACAGATGAAAAGGATATTCTTTTTACTTCTCATGGTTATAATCACCATAAGCGTCTTTTCTCAGGCTAAAAAACCTACTATCATGATTGTTCCCAGCGACAACTGGTGTATCAAAAATGGCTATTCAATTACACGCGACATCATGGGAAGTGCACGAACTTTTCCGGATTATCGGATGGCCCTCCAACAAGAAACTGATCTGCTTCTGGTTATCGGAAAGATCAACACATTGATGGCTGATCGTAGTTTTCCGTTGAAAAACCTGGAAAGTGTTATGAACACCATTGAAACCCAAGGTGCTGAGCTTAGTATGCTGACAAGCAATTCGGGAAGTGATATTGCCGAAACTCCTATTGATGTCTTAAAAAGGACAGCAAATGCCGATATCATCATTCAATTGAACTATGTTATAAATCAAAGCGGTCCGAAACGATCCATCACCTTCATGCTTCAAGGGATCGATGCTTATACCAATAAGCAAATTGCCGGAGCCCAGGGTACAGGCGAGCCTTCTTTTGCAAGTGAAACAGCAATTTTACTTGAAGAAGCCGTTCTCGCGCATCTGGATAATTTTAATGCAAGATTACAGGATCACTTTAATGATTTGCTGACCAATGGACGTGAAATTGTTTTTCAGGCAAGGGTTTGGGATAGTTCCCCATTTAATTTAGAAGAGGAATTTGATTGGAATGGTGAAACTTTGGAATTGGGTGAGATCATTGAAGATTGGGTATCAGCCAATACCGTTGAAGGCAGGTTCAATACCTCAAATTATACCGAAAATCAAATCTTATTCGAACAGGTAAGAATCGCTTTATATGATGATCGTAACCGTGCACAGGATACCCGAAGATGGATCAGGGATTTGAGAACACTTATAGGCAATCCTCCATTTTCATCCCCTGCCAAGATTTATACCCGTGGTTTGGGTGAAATTTGGCTGATTATCGGTGAAAAATAACATTTTTAATCATTTAAACTTTTAAAGATGAAAAAGATACTTGTTTTATTGATGTTGCTGCCAATCATTGCTTTTTCGCAAAACAATTATGGTTCGGCCAACGATCAGGACCGGATTGCATTAACGGTAATTATTCCTCCCGGAGTTGATGGAATTCCGGAGCATGCCAGAAGTTTGCTGCAAAATAAGCTTGACCAGGTTGCTTCACAAAATGGGCTTGGTGGAATTTCCGGAAGTCCAAGATTTGCACTTACGGCTAAAATGTCGGTGATGACAAAAGATATCACCCCAACCCAACCCCCGATGGAAGCCTATACTTATGGTATCTATTTGTATATCGTCGATATTGTGGAGCAAACCATTGTTTCGTCTACTTCAATTATAACGAAAGGGGCGGGGACCAATGCGAACAAAGCTTATACCAATGGGCTTAAACCTATCAATCTGAATAATAAAGAAGTTAAAGATTTTATGCAGGATGGTAAGCGTAAAATCATTGAGTATTATAATTCAAAATGTGATTTTATTATTTCCAGAGCGAAATCATTGGCTTCTCAAAATCAGTTTGGACAATCACTTGCCTTGTTATCTTCTGTTCCGGATGTTTGCAAGGATTGCTATATGAAGTGTATGGATGAAATAGGCCCCATTTATCAGGATTATATCAATCACGACTGTGAAGCCTATGTAAACATTGCTTCAGGATTGTTTGCCGCGAATCCAAATACTACAGGTGCCGTTGATGCAACTGCCGTGCTTTCATTGATCGATCCTGATTCTGATTGTTTCAAAAAATCGGGTACGCTCATCTCGAAAATTGAAAAGAAAATGAGAGAAGACGAAAAACGTGATTGGAAATTTATGGAAAGGGTTTGGGGCGATAATGTGAAACTTGAAGCAATGAGAATTAAAGCTTATCGGGATGTCGGAGTTGCATTTGGACAAGGACAGCAACCTACTTATCAAAATATTTTGTGGGTATTTTAAGCCCTAAAAACAAATGAACCGGAGCTTTTTTCTCCGGTTTTTTTGTTTTGGAATCTATCTTTTATGGGTTAATGGATGCGCAAAACGGATAACATCTTCAGGAGTGATTACCTTATCGCATAAAATAGCCAATCGTTCTAAAACATTCCTGAATTCACGGATATTGCCGGTCCATTCAATTTTTTGAAGTTCTACGATGGCTTCATCACTAATCTGCATGATTGCTTTTCCTGCCTGCGAGCTGATGTCTTCAAGAAAATGATTTGCCAATATTGGGATATCTTCTTTACGCTCTCTTAATGGTGGAACCCTGATTAAAATAACACTCAAACGATGATAGAGATCTTCACGGAATCTTTTATTTTCAATTTCTTCGTTCAAATCCTTATTTGTTGCTGCAATAACCCGCACATCAACCGTTATGTCTTTTTCTCCGCCAACGCGCATGATTTTATTCTCCTGCAAAGCCCTTAATACTTTTGCCTGGGCAGAGAGACTCATATCACCAATTTCGTCGAGAAACAAGGTGCCACCATGAGCAAGTTCGAAATTTCCTTTACGTTGTTTAATGGCAGAGGTGAATGAACCTTTTTCGTGTCCGAATAGGTTACTTTCGATTAGTTCACTAGGGATAGCCGCGCAATTTACTTCTACAAAAGGAGATTTTGCTCTTTTGCTTTTTTCGTGAAGTGCACGAGCCACCAATTCTTTTCCTGTTCCATTTTCACCGGTAATTAAAACACGGGCATTCGTTGGTGCCACCTTTTCAATCATTTCTTTAACCTGCGTGAGAGCCTCAGATTCTCCGATCATATCCCATTTCCTGCCAACTTGCTTCTTTAGTACTTTTGTTTCGCTAATGAGCTTGGATTTGTCCATGGCATTGCGAATGGTTACCAGTAACCGATTCAAATCAGGAGGTTTTGAAATATAGTCGTATGCGCCTTTTTTAATGGCTTCAACAGCAGTATCAATGGTGCCGTGACCGGAGATCATAATGATAGGAGTATCCGTTAATTCGAGGGTTTTTGTTAAAACTTCCATGCCATCCATGTGTGGCATTTTGATGTCACAGAGAATAACATCATATTCATTTTGACTTATTTTTTCAAATCCAATTACACCGTCTTCAGCATCATCAATGAGGTATTTTTCGCTTTCAAGTATATCCCGTAGGGTGTTTCTGATGCTGCGTTCGTCGTCGATTATAAGTATTCTGGCCATGATAAAATTTAAATGTATTCAAAGATAAGCATTAATCAGCAGTAGGTTTATTCGTGAAACTAAATTTTTATAAGTGCTAGCGTTATAAAAATTCTAAGTTAAACGCCTGCCTGCCTAAACAGCAGTACAGGCAGGAATCCCGATAGTGCAGCGTATCGGGATGAATGAGACTAACCTACTAGCGTGTATTTCTTCACAATTTAGGCAACAATTATTTGAAGATTTTTAATAAAGCTAAGAAATTAAGATTGTTTTTCCTTTTCACCATAAGAAGTGTATAAATAAGAAGTCCTTTACAATAAGGTTGCAATAAAACTTTTAGCATATTTTTTGTTTTATTATCTGTGCTTTTCCTTGATGAAAAGCACCAAAAATCAAGTCTTACAGACCTAAAAAACAAGCTCTATTCCTTGTATTGCATGTCGCGATCCAAGTCGTTTGATCTTTGTCTTTTAGGTTTCTTATCTTTTTTAATTTGTCGATTATTCAAAGTCGAATTTTTGTTAAATCTTCTGGATCGCTTGAATA
>JAHIVC010000031.1 GCA_018816945.1 Bacteroidota bacterium
AATGGGTAAGCGGTGAAGGTAAAAAACCTGGTATTTATGTTAAAGAAGTTAAATATCATTTCAATGGATGGAAAGGTGACATATCGTCTGGTTTTACTGCAGATGGGGAATCTGAAGTGATTAATCGGTTCATTCCTTTTTTTGGGAGGGAGAATGGGGAGACACCCTCAGGACAAGGGGGTCCGGGATGGGAGGCTTACGTAGGTGCTGCTGCATCTACAGCAAGCGAAATGTACTATAGTAAAACATTTGGTACATGGATGGGCAAAAACTTTAAGATGTATAAACAGACTTGGGGCGGAAACGGTGTTACGGGAGGTAAAAACAAATTTGGCAAAACTACATCCAATGCAATCAAATGGGGCGGACGTGCTTTAGGCGCTTGGAATGCATATTCAATCCAACGAGATTATGCAGCTGGGGAGATGGGTACTGGTTGGATGATGGCAGAACAAGGTACTAATGCAGTTTCAATCTTTGGTGGTATTTATGGTGCTGCTTGGGGTGTTGGTTGGGAACTTGGTAGAGCTATTACAACAATTGATGCATATCAGGAATTTAAGTTTAATTTTTGGTATAATCGAATGGAGAATGCAATAGGGCCACCATCCCCATTAAATGAAGGTATGTGGTATGATTTCTTTAATAATTATGGACGATGATTAATGTTTTTTATTATTACTATTACCTTTTTTACACAAAGGTATTGCCAGATAACCAACCTCATTCAACGGTTGTTTTTACATTAAGTTTTTCATTATCACTTATAATAAATGGTTTGATTAGTGTAATAATTGCTTATTTGGCTAATTATAACATGTCAAACTATATAATGGTAGGAATATTTGTTGCAATAATGGTTGTGAATTATTTAGTGTTTTATAGGACAGGAAAAGGGAAACGATTGGTAGAAGAAAAACCAAAGTTCTTTAATAATCATCGACTATCTATTTTTCTTACCCTTCTGTTTTTCTTAATAACAACATCGTTTCTTTTTTGGGGACCAATTTATATAAAGTATATTTTGAATGCGAGATGAGATAAGCAAAAAGCCCGGCAAGTCCGGGCTTTTCTTATAATAACAAGCATTGTAGTTTGCTTTTGGCAAAGAATGCATCAAGCATTGCGTACACATGGCTTTTATTCAATTTTTTGCTATATTTGAACGTGTTTTATTTGGATGTAACAAAACAAACCCATGCAAGCCCGGTTAGCACCACCCGACCCCTTCATCCCCGATGCCACGGCAACCCAAAGCTATAACCGCTACAGCTACTGCATCAACAACCCACTCAAATATACCGACCCAAGCGGATACATTGATAAACCTGCTGACTGGAACAAGGGCATCAGCGGGGCTTTGTACGTAAATCCATATTTCAATGGCGGATTTACACATTTTGTCCCAGGTTCAGGTAATCACTGGAGTGATCAATATCGCACAAGTGATGGTAATTGGATGCTTGGCAACCACGCTACCTATGACAGGTTGTATGGAAGTGGAATGTTTGATCATGTAACTGGCTTTTTCTCCGGTGAAATCCCAACCTTTGTTTGGAACCCAACAGCAGGAGACGAAGTTTACAGAGAAACGCTTGGCAATAATGTAAATATTTATTATTCCGGCGCTTGGAGACAATCAATGTACAAATGGGGAACTGTTACTTGTCCTTTCGTCTCTGACGGTGTGGACGCAGGGCATGGGAGCAATGAATTTGAATTAGGTCCAGTGGGAATTGGATTAAGTATTTCTTATGGATGGCCAGAGTGGTTAACAGGCAAAAGAATAGCTGGTGGTTTTGAAATTGGAATTGTTGCAGATAATCGTTTGCTTGGAATTGGGATATATATTACAACAAAAAAGCCGCATTCTAATAACAACCCACTTAGTTTCGGTCTTGCGCCAGAAGTTTTTTATACTCAAACATCTTCCAAAAATCAAATTAATATTGATAATTTAAAGGGGCAATCGATCGAATTCATGGGAGGTGCTGGCCCTATTGGATTTTCATACGGATATGACATTGGTGGGACATATCAGATGTTCACAGGAAGTGCTTTTGGGAAAGGAATTGATATTGGATATGGAACCTGGGATAACCAGACTAATGTTCATACAGCTCATGATTTAGTTAATTTTATAACTGGATTATTCAACTAATTAATTTAATAACAAGTATTTATAATGAGAATTATTACCTGGCCTAAATGGTATATTTACTTTTCAATTTTAATTGCAGTTGTATTCTTTATTTATCATTTTCGTTCTCCTTCAAACATTAGAAATGAGAAATTCAAACGAGATGTTAGAATAGAGTTTAATGGTCATGTTATAGGTAAATATATTGATATTAATAATCATAATTACAAAATTTGTCTTATTCAAAGTAATACCGATACTATTAGATTTTTACTAAATTTCGATATAAGTGGTTTATTTAACTATGCTAATGTTGGTGATTCAATTATTAAAAATAAAGATGAGTCTAAAATTGTAATTATCAGGAATAATGTCATTAAAGAGTTTTTTTTAAAATATGAATAGAGATTAAACTGTTTAGACTTGAAGTAAAGCCAATGCTGGCGCCCCCCCTGGCGCGGATTTGCAACCGACCGCAGGGAGCTCAGCGAAGCCAATCCGTGCCTCAGCCAGAGGTGGTAAAGCAAATAATTTTAGGATGAATTTTTTAATAATTTGGCGCTTATTGTAGTTGAACACATGGTATAAGGCTTTTATACCTAGTAAGAATGCTTATTTTTGGTTGTGGAAAAATCGTCATTCATGCATGTTGTAACATCCTTTCCTTTCATAGCCGCGGCATTTCCAATTGACATGACGAAACGTATTGCGCCAACAACTAT
>JAHIVC010000032.1 GCA_018816945.1 Bacteroidota bacterium
AGTCTAATGAAAAATGGGATAAATATGTATATAAGTATCAATCTTGGGATGATGCAGCATCCATATATTATACAGTGGGAAAAGACGGTAAAATATTGTCTATATGGAGGAAAAAATGAATCTGGGATTTAGAATTAAGTTTTATTTTAAGAAGCGAATGCCGGAATTATCTGTATTGAAATGGGATATTAAATCAATATTTTATGGGTATCGTAAAAAAAAACATGTTATAGGTGAACCAATTAATTTACATGGTAAACAGCATATTCATATTTATCCAAACATAATTTGTAATATGAATTGTTATTTTTGCCAGAATAAATTTTATGTAGATAAATTACCAAAATTCGATTGGGTTAGTGCTGTGGAGTGGGTTTCATGGCTTAATAGGATGTATAATTTTCATCATATAGATATAAATGGCGGAGAACCATTATATTATGGTCACATAGTTCAATTACTTAATACATTATACAAGCACAATATAGTTCTTTATACTAATTTACCTAAAGAAAGAATCCATATTTTAAAAGAAATTCATTGTAAAATGAGTAATATTGCTTTCAATGTATCTTATCACCCATTGGATGAAAAAAGAGATATTGCTGAATTTTGTGAAGATTATAAAAAAATACCAAAACACTTAAATCCAAGTTTACATGTAATTAATATACCTGAAATTTCTTACAAAAATATTAGGGCAGCATTTGTAAAACGTGGAGTATTTATTGAGGTATTGGACGCTATAATTCCAACTGAATATAATAAAATTAAAGAGAATTTTAAAACAGTAATGTGTAAATCTGATATGGATTGTATTGCACCGGATTTAACGGTTTATCTATGTACCGGACTAATGTTAAGAAAAATAAATGGTAAACATATTTCAGAATATAAATTCAGCAATCAGCATGAACTATGTAATTACTATGGTTTGTGTGGGATCTGCACTTCACAGAGAGATATAAAATTATAATAGTTTAAATATAAGGAGTATGATATGAAGAAAAAAACTTTAGAACAGATAGTTTTAGGCATTTGTGTGATGTTGTTGGTTGCATGTGATTGTAACTTTGTTGATGAATCAAACAATAAAATAAATGCTATTTATATTGGTAAATCTTGTAATTATGATGTGTATAAGAGAAAAATTGAAGGGGGAACGATTTATGAATATCACCTAAACGATATAATGGTATCAAAATCATTAGAAGCAGAATCTTTTAGGGTTGTTTTTGTGCCAGACCTAACACGGGGGATATAAAATGAGATTTGAAAACAAGAAATTGGATTTTACGGTACATTCTACAAATCCCTGGAATCACATTAAGAAACAGTATTTTAAGCATTTAGTTAAGTTTATGGATATTGAAAATTTGTCCGTAAAACCATTTGGGAACAGGTTGTATCCATTATATCAAAATCTTGCAGGGAGATTGTCTTGTACATTTGTTTTGGCTTTTCCGACCATAGATTCTATTTGGGTATTTGATTACATAGAATCGTTTATTGATCCACAAAAAGTTTTTTTAGATATAACACTTTTATCTAACAAAAGTACCCGTATTTTTATCACCTGTCCCCATCGTTCATGGACTCCAACGTGGTCATATAATCATTGGCATGAAATTGATCCTGATAGATTTGAGTGGCTTGCTGAGTATTGTGGATTTAGAGTAGTAAAACATGAATCACATACTATCTGGCAAAAATGGTATAATTATTTCGGATTCAGACCTTTATTTAGATTGTTGTTTAGTCGATATAAGTTACATATTTATGAATTGAGGCTTAAGTGAAGAACTGGTTTTATTGGCATATTCAAAATCCAATATGGTATTTTTATCACAGAAATTTTATGCCAAAACTAAGAGGCGATAAACCTTTTATATTGCCATTATTAAATAGTAAGTGGTGGGGAAAGCGATTTCTTATTAAGAATATTAAAATGAGGTAGAATTATGAGCGCAATTATATTTAAAGCTATTGATTTAGAAAAGCAGAAGATATATACAGGGAAATGGAAACAACTTACTAAAACTTCGATTAAAGGTATTTCTGGAATACCAATGGAATGGCTTATTCAGGAAAAGTGCAGATTAAAAGCAGCCGGGATTAAATGTAGGATCAAGAATAATATCCTATGGCGGATTGAACCGGACTATATACTTTACGGTAATTCAATTAAGATATATATTTGAACCGTTTGACCAGTAATTAACTAAACTATGTATTAACCAATGAAAGGCAATGTTAAAATAGTTTTATTTATTAGGTTGATATGTTAAAAGGGCGG
>JAHIVC010000033.1 GCA_018816945.1 Bacteroidota bacterium
AAGTATTATTCAGCCATTATTCGGCTACGCTGCTGATAAATTCTCAAAACCCTGGTTGTTATCTATTGGTATGCTTTTAGCGGGTTTCGGGCTTGGGATGACGGGGTTATGCAAGAACTATCAATTAATAATGATGCTGGCGATTATCAGTGGAATAGGGATTGCTGCATACCATCCGGAAGCCGCCAGGTTGGTAAACTTTGCTGCTGGAAATCAAAAAAATACGGCCATGAGTATTTTCGGAGTTGGAGGAACTATCGGGTTCGCTGTTGGCCCCCTTTTAATCACAGCATCACTTCTTCAATGGGGCTTGAGAGGTACGCTTATACTTATTTTACCCGTTTCGATCATGGCTATATTTATGACAACTCAATTTTCGAAGTTAAAGTCACTTACGGCAATCAAAAATGATCAGAAGAAAGGATCTGAGTCTCAATTTGAAGAAGAGAATTGGTGGGCGTTTATACGACTGACTATTGTTATCATTGGTCGATCAATAATTTTTTATGGGCTAAATACCTTTATTCCAATTTATTGGATCAATCACCTTCATCAGTCAAAAGTGGTTGGATCACTGGCTCTCACGATTTTTGCAGGGTCTGGTATATTCGGAAATCTAATCGGCGGAAAATTGGCAGATCGTTTGGGACAAAAAAAGGTGATTCTATTAGGTTTTTTGGGATTAACCCTATTCCTTCCAATTTTTATTTTCATTAATAATGTTCAACTTGCTTTATTATTAATGGTTCCCATCGGGTTCATATTGTATGCCACTTACAGCCCTTCAATTGTAATGGGGCAAAATTATCTTCCAAACCGAGTAGGATTGTCATCAGGTATTACACTTGGGGTTGCTATTTCTATCGGAGGTGCTGCCACTCCGGTAATTGGAAAAATTGCAGACATTTATGGTATTTGGGTCGCAATTGCAACCGTTGCCTGCTTGCCGATATTATTTTTTGCAATCGCCATGAGTTTACCCGAAAATCCAAAAAAGAATGGAATAGATTAAAAACATATTATTTACCGGGGAATTGATTCATTTAAAAATGCCTTGTCCCATATAGATGAATTTCACCCAAGTATCATTTCCGCATACCTTGAATCTCCTTGATGGTTTGCCATCATTGATTGAGCGCAACCAGGGATACCCTGAATTGGTGGTTAAAGCAGTTTGTCAGATTACATTATTGAACCAGAGATGTAGCATCCATGAAACACGATAGAAGGCGGTTTAAAGGTCCACCCATGCTTCAGCCTCGTTACCGCAGTTGGTGCATGTACCGGTACCCTTGACTTTCTGGGGGGCTTTTGAGACTTTCTTTTTTTTCTCGGCTTTTTCCACTTCAATCCACTGGCAGGTAATTTCCATTTCTGCTTCGTTTCCGCAGTTTTTGCAATTACAGACTTGTTGGTATTTTTTTTCAGTCATTTACATTCTCCTTTTAGTATTGTTTGGCAGCAATATCTTTATACTAATACTGAAACCTTGAGTTGACCAGTATAAATGTACTTTGTTTGAAAAAAATATACGTCATCAAAATTTTGTTGAAAAACATTGTGAATAGATGTGAAAAATTATAGGATTTTAAATCCCTTTTGGAATTGAACAAAACACTTTTAATGGTAGCATATGAGAACTGATGACCACGATGGCAAAGGAACTTATATAATTATTCTGTATATGGATAAGGGTAAAAGTATCCAAATAGGTGCACTTGGTAAGTATAAGTTTAAACGGGGATATTATGCTTATGTCGGTAGCGCATTTGGCCCTGGTGGTTTAAAAAGCCGGGTAAAACATCATATCGAACCTAAAAAGAGCTATCACTGGCACATTGATTTTCTAAATCCAGTTGTTAAAGAAGTCTGGGTGTCTGAACATGGGGCAAGATTTGAACATGATTGGGCAACGGCACTTGGAGAAACTGCATCAAATAAAATCCTTGGCTTTGGTTGTTCAGATTGCTCATGTGAATCTCATTTATTGTACTTTAAATCCATGGCAATCTTAAAAAAATCTCAGAAATATCTTTGTAAGAATAGTTATGTTCGAATGGTCAGATCCCAATTTTTATCCGATTTGAAATTTGATTCAATATCACTCCCCAGAATATTCAAGCTGACCATTCAAAACCCCTAAAATGCAAAAATCAACACTCAACAATTATCCGAAGGTGGACTATTCGGAGCCTGGAATAGTTTAGGATACCAAAATAATACATCACCGGAAATCTGGATTAAAGTTGATGCCAATCATGCGAGAATTTTTGAGTTTTAAAATCATGGAAACCCACGGAATTCCTTTTTATATTTATATTACACAAAAACCTAAAAATAATTTGACACGATAACCTAAAAAGACAAGTCATACATTTATCGATATAGGCCAAAATAATGCCAACGTCACAAGACAAATTTGCACAATCTCTCGCTGTTCTAAAGGGACTTCAGGATAAAAGGATTGTTGCAATTCATACAAACAATATGACACGCACACACCGGGAACCCTCCTTAAGAATAGGAGGCAATAAACCAACGGCTCTTTTGTATGAAACTTCTTTGATGGATGTTCGGCTGAAATTACCAGGCAAGAACAATTTGGAAAGCAAAGAAAATTTACAGATCATGACTTTGCCTGCTGCCCTAATCTCATGTTCCCCTGGCTTTTATTTAAATAATGCCACAGATGCCCGTGCTGCGCTATCCATGATCCCTGATGCTTCCGAAATCCTACACAAACTTCTTGAGGGTGGACACAGCACAATAGCTGGCAGGATTGCCGGAGCTTTTCGAAATATTGGGAAAGATACCATTGCTGAAAATATCATTGCAACAATGAATACAGCCGGATATAATTCGACAGAATGCGATCCCTTTGAAGAAAACTCTACCATCCTTTTTAGTGATCGTGAACGATCTCCATATGTAAACCGGATGCAGATGAACTGGGCAGAAATGCGAGACGTTGTCCTGAAAAACTTTCCGTCCCCCCCCTTATTACCTCAAGATACTGATGAATACATTAAAAATGTCGATGACATATATGTGACAGATGCCTATCATTCACTTTCTATTGAAGGATATCGTGTGAGTGATGATCTTATTGAAAAAGTCCGTTCAGGTGATTGGGACCCGGAAATCAACCCCAAGGATAAAGAATACCCAGATGCCTTGGCAGCTCGTGGTTACTGGCAAGCTTTCCAAACAGTAAAGGAAAGCTTGGAGAAAATATTAAATAATAATTCCCCCGGTGAAGTGGCACACAATGACCATGCTACATGGTATAGAGAGTTATTTGCGCCAAGCGTAGGTGCGGGTCTTATGGCAACAACCGATCTTGCCGGTTATCGCAACTGCCCAGTTTATATTAAAAAATCAACACATGTACCGCCTCGTTATGAAACAGTTCGAGATCTTATGCCTGCGTTCTTTTCGCTTTTAAAAGATGAAGAAGAACCTGCTGTAAGGGCTGTGTTAGGCCATTTTTTCTTTGTATATATTCACCCTTATCCTGACGGGAATGGGCGAATGGGAAGGTTTCTGATGAATACCATGTTCGCCGGTGGCGGTTACCCGTGGACCGTAATCCCACCTAAAGCCCGTAGTGATTATATGGAGACCCTTGAAGAAGCGAGCGTGAGGACCAATATAGAACCATTTTCTAATTTTTTAGCTGCGCTCGTTCAAAAAGAGATGGATAATAAATTTTTTTTAAAAGGATGATATTGCAACTCCCATTCTTTTTTGGTAGTTGTTGAACGTTATCTGCCAATCTGAGTTATACAGAAAAAAAACTGGTAAACATATTGCAAATAGACCAAAGCTTATCCTTATTCGTTAGGGAATTGTTGTGTAGTGAGACTATTCAATTCATTTATTATTGATCAGTTCGTTCCTCTTCAAAAAGCTGACCCCGGATAAAATAGTCCTTAAAATACTGAGAGTTTAAAATGGGTAGATGGCGTCCTCCGATAAAAAAAGGTTCCAAATATATCACCCCGGAAGGTGCACGAAAATTAACTGAAGTGCTTCAGTACTTGTGGAAAGTTGAGCGACCACATGTGACCGAGAGAGTTGCGAAAGCTGCCGCACAAGGTGATCGTAGTGAAAATGCCGAATACATTTATGGCAAGAAACGCTTACGTGAAATTGATAGCAAGATTCGATTTTTAACGAACCGTCTCGACGGGATAATTGTGGTCGATCGTATTCCTGATGATCAGGATATAGTTTATTTTGGTGCTTTCGTTACCCTCGAGGATGAAGAAGGAGAAGAGGTCGAATATCGTATCGTTGGACCCGATGAGTTCAATGTTGTTGATGGAAAACTTAGTATGGATTCGCCTTTAGGTAAAGCATTGTTAGGAAAACGAGTGGAGGATAAAATCAAGATTTCTGCTCCAAAGGGAGTGAAAGTTTTTTATATATTGAAAATTCGTTATTTTGAAAAACAATCATCATAAATTGTTCTCCAGAATGCCTTTTCAGGCATATTGATATTCACCCGCCGGAAACTTGACTTTGGAAACTTAATGTTTACTTCATATACCCTAAGAATAAAAGGATTAAATGACAATTTATAAGAAGGATGATATGATGAAACAATTTGGCAGCACCATAAAAATGGTTTTCCTTGCAGGTATCACGGTAATGCTTATTTTTGGATGCGTTTCCAGTAAGTCGGGAGATGTTTATTCAAGGGACCAGGCCCAAAAGTCCCAGACCGTGGTGGCGGGGACCGTTGAATCTGTGAAACAAGTGATCATTGAAGGGACCAAAACACCTGTGGGAACCGTAGCCGGT
>JAHIVC010000034.1 GCA_018816945.1 Bacteroidota bacterium
AGAGGTCACTGTCCGCCGGCTGGCGGATGAATCCAGTACCGCCCACCATACTTAGTTAATACAGAAACAGATAAAATATTTTGTTGTTTTGTAAGAGGTCACTGTCCGCCGGCTGGCGGATGAATCCAGTACCGCCCACCACTAAAACACGTAACAAAAAGCCGCCCAAAGGGCGGTTTTTTAGGAATGTACAATTCTTACGGCTAATTTTTGGCTATTGGTAATTCCGTGCCGCAGTGCTCGCAAAACTTATCATCAGGCTTACAGGAACCATCGCACACATTACAAGTTCTACTGGGATTCCAGTCTCTGTAAGAGCTGGGCTCATTTTCGAATAAGAGCCCGCAATTGTAGCAATGTTTTGCCTGTAACATTTTTTCTGCTCCGCAGTCACTGCATATTTTATCAGTGCTGATAGCATTCCTAACTAATGTTTGGCAGTTGCGGCATTTCCCATTATTGACTGGAGTTGTGCCACACTGAACACAAAAACGATGCTTGAAACTGGGCTGTGTTGCAGAAGCAACAACTTGTGGTGCAGATGTAGTTACGAGCTTTGACGGATCGCTTTCTCCGATTGCCGCTTGCAGATTATTACCAATACCTCCCGCAACCTTCACCACTTGACCTGCAGTGGTAAGTGTAACTGCCTTAAGTCCCGAAAAATCTACTGGACCGTCTTCGTCAATCCCCCGAATTGCTTGAGTTTTTGTGAGAAATATGAATAAATACATGACTCCAAGTCCAATTACTCCATACCATATGGCACCGTAAAAAATCATCTGGACAAAATCTATATTATTTTCTGGGTGAAGCCCATTAATAATAATTCCGGCGGCAACCAAGAAAACCACCAGCGGACCTGCAATAAACAGCGCACTATTTGATTTCTTTGTAAAGACTACAACCGCACTTAGTAAAGCAATAGTAATTATCCAGCGCAATGATCTTGAATATCTTACACTTACAGATCTTCCCAGTTCTTCCTGTACATAACTAGTAAAGACCGCGTACTGGGTTGCCACATCATAGAAAAACCCGTCGCTCGTCCATTGATGATCTGAGAGTGGTGTGTTATTAACCAAGATAAATTTGGTTGGCGCCACATCAATAAAAATACCAATGGCTACTGCCAGAAGCAGTGCCCAGCCCCACAACGTGGGGGGCTGGTTAAAGAATTTTTTCCAGAATTCCATGGCTTCATCAGCCTCCTTTTTGTTCTATTTGTCAATCTGAGACTATGTTTTTTGGATTTGTCTCTGCCCCAAATAAACTCTATTCCCCCCCATTTGTCAACCATTTCAGCTTTTACAATAAACGGCTCACCCATGAGCCGTTCGAAATAAACATCCCATAAACAAAATGTTTACCTTTTAAATTTTATTAATTAATTTAACAATTCAAACAAATAGACAGAAGGGTTATTAACAAATGGTATGTTGCCTGCAAAAACAATTTTATTGGCACAAATACTAGGTTGTATTTGTTGTGGAGGATTACCAACAAGTTTATAGTTCAAGCCAAGTATATCGGATAGACGATGCATATAGATTTTTGTTCCTGATGTAATATCCCAATTTCTCCAAACTACAATATCTCTATATATTGCTGGTTCAGTCACATTACCTTCTTGAATAATATATTTTTGATGGGTATCCGAATCATATGCTACCAATTTTTCGTAACTCCCATTACTCAAATCCGTATCTTCAACCCAAATTGCCCATTTACCATATATTGCTGGGTGGAATTGGCGTATTGGTAAATTACTTTCATTAATTACATAAGGTCCTTGTTGAGTGGAAATTTTATAAGCATATATTCTACTATATTCTGGATTTATTTTTGACAACCCTACCCAAATCACCCAGTCACCAGCAATAGCTACTGAGTCATCGTACACCCAAATATATGTAGAATCCCCAGCTTCGTGACTAATAATACTTTCTGTTCCATTAGTTATATCATATAAAACAACTTCTAAGTAGTTATCGTACGGAGGGAAATACTCTTGTATACCTCGTCGCCAAACAATATAATTGCCATAAATATCGGGGGATCTGTTGTCTATTTCTGTTCCTCCTCCAAAACCACTTTCTCCTTGAGCAATTACTTTTGTCTCCCCGGTCTCCCCGGTAATTAATTGATGAAGTAATATACTATTTATATTCCCATCTGGATCCTGTTCATGCCAAACAATATTTTTGTCATATATCTTCGCATTTCCTTCAAAATTTAATGTGTCAGCAATAACTTTTGTTTCTCCTGTATTCAAGTCTTTCATATGCACATCCGAAGATGTATTGCCCCCTACTTGATATACAATTCTATCGTTATGTATGTCTGGTTCTTGGGCGTTTTGAGCAATTAATATTTCATCACCTTCTGGTTCCCAAGGTTCATTATCAAAGTCTCCACTGTATGGTATTGGAGTGCCCATGCTTGGAGTAAATTTAGGATTTATAACTCCAAGTGCAGAGCTGGGTTGGGCAGTGAAGTACTGCATAATATTTGGGATATTGATTACTACCGCAGTGGTAGCAATTAACAACATCACAAACATCGCTCGGTTAACTTGCCGATCGGAAAATTCGATTAAGCGAGAAGTAAATTTATGAAAATGTGTTTTTTGTTTTTGTTTCATTTGAGCTAGTAGCTAAGTATCAATATTGATGAAAAGGGCTGGCTGATGCTGATGCGACAGAACCACTCGCCTTAGTTGCTTTGACCAATACATATTGGCGAGCAGTTGGCATAGCCAAAATAATGGCAAGGATGGCCATTAAGATAACAAACCCAGCGAATTTAGTTTTAAATTTTTTGGTTTGTGAGACCCGAGA
>JAHIVC010000035.1 GCA_018816945.1 Bacteroidota bacterium
CTCATTAACGGTCTTGTGTGAATTGTCGGGAAGTCAAGTACAGGGACGGCACCATTGTATTGAGATATCCAATATTTTTCAGTTTCATACCCACTTTCACTGTTAAAGTGCAGCTTGTCTTCGATGGCATAATCACTGAAAAGACAAGGTGTCGGTAATTCAGGTTTAAAACCTTTTATTCTTGCACTGTAAATTTTACCAAGGTCCTGCATGACAATGGCCATCGCCCATCCGTCGCAAATAATATGATGCGCAGTAATAAGAATTCTGAACAATTTTTCCTGCAACTTGATGATTTTAGACCTTACTAATGGGCCATATTCTAAGTCAAACGGCTCCACAACTTCCTGTATAAGAAGATCTTGAAGCTGTTTATTTCTATCATTTTGTTCTAACCCGGAAAGATCAATGACGGGGACATCAATAAGTAACTCTTTATTTATACTTAACACTGTACCGTCAGGGCTGAACGTTGTACGCAAGGCTTCATGGCGAACGATGATGTCATTCATGGCACTATTGAAAACCTGTCCGTCTATATTGCCACGAACCTGTATTGACATGGACTCATTGAATGCACAGTTTGCTTCAGGTCCCATTTGGACAGAAGCCCATATTTCTTTTTGTGCTTCTGTTGCTGGCGCAGTTATCAGAATTTCTCCGTGTGCAAACGGATCAAAATCAACAGGTTTCATTTCAACATTTTTAAATTGATTATTTATATCTGTCATGTTTTTTACTTCACCTCCAAATACTTACCGGGTTTATTTGGATCTGGTACAAACCAGGCGGGATTTCCATCCGGGCATCGCCCTAATTTTGCTCCAGGGACAGGTGGCTTGGTTGAGAGTATACGCTCTGAATCATCGTCTTTTACAGAAAATTTTCCTATCTCCGGATTCCCGGAAAGAAACCCGCCCCTTTGAAGATCTAAAATACTTTCCTTGAAAGCAGTAACAACGGCATCCACATCTTCATCGGTATGAGATGCTGTAAAAAACCATGTTCGTCCCTCTGAAATATGGATGCCCTTGTGTCTAAGAAAAACATAAATCAGCCCTGGTAAAAGGATGTCTTCTGTAAATTTGAGCTGGAATGCAGAACTAAAATGCAGAATTTTTATCGGCGCCTTCA
Organism: Bacteroidota bacterium; assembly: GCA_018816945.1. Taxonomy (NCBI): domain Bacteria; kingdom Pseudomonadati; phylum Bacteroidota; species Bacteroidota bacterium. The sequence goes on from JAHIVC010000035.1 coordinate 1,135, forward strand.
CGGATCGGATGAAATCTCTCAAACTTGCAACACAAGACGCTGTTTTTTTATTTAAATTTTCCTGTAATAACGGGCCACTTATTTTAAGATAATTCAAGGTAGCCCTGGCAGCAGCTAACGCAAGGGGATGTCTGACAAAGGTTCCTGCAAAATATGTAACGCCTGCCTCGGGTATTGAACTGTCTCCATATCGCCACTGGCCACCGTCCAGAGCGTCCATAAACTTAGAACGGCCTGTTATAACTCCAATAGGCATTCCTCCCCCAACCACCTTCCCATAGGTGACGATATCCGCTTTCACATCAAAATAAACTTGCGCACCATTCGGGTGGCACCTGAAACCTGTAACTACCTCATCAAATATCAGGGCAATCCCTAATTTTTCAGTTTCTTGCCGCAATATTTTCAAAAAACCTGCAGGTTGCAAATCCAGGTTTCTACTTTGAACCGGTTCAACTAACACTGCCGCAATATCTTTAGCATTTTCGCTTATGATATCAATGGATTCTTGAGCCCCATACTCTAAAACCATCATTTTTTCCACCGACGTGAAGGGAATGCCGGCCGAAGCTGGTATGGACCGAAGTGTTTTTGTCCCCCTGACGATGATTTCATCAAACATACCATGATAATCATCGGTGAACATCACAATCTTATCACGTCCTGTTACCGTCCTGGCTATTCGCATTGCACCCATAACAGCCTCTGAACCGGTATTACAGAATATGGCGCGATCAAGTTTGGAAAATTCACACACCAGTTGAGCAACTTCACCTGCAAGCGGATGCTGTGGACCTATTTCTACACCAAGCTTCAATTGCTCGGTGAGGGCTTCTGTAATAAAGGGAGGGGAATGCCCTAAAAGGTTTGCTCCAAATCCGTTTGTCATATCAATATATTCATTGCCATCAACATCCCAGACTTTAGAGCCAAAAGAACGATTAATAACAATGGGATAAACAAGCTCTTTCATTAATGGACTAAATCCTGAGACAGCCCGGGGATCGGCAAGATGGGGCCGATTCAGTTCAGTATAATTTTTTGAGCCCTTGGTTTTAGCTATATATCCTGAAATAATGGTATCCAATGTTTTTTTCTGGATTCCCGTCATGCCCATCGAATGTGATTTTTCAATTCGTACGCCCGCACCAAACGCTTTATTAGAGACAACGTTCTGGTTGTCGTTCTTATCTATTGACTCGCTCGATGGTGTTTCAGGAGGTGAATTGATAACCATATTTCCTTGAGTGGACAGCTCCCTATTCACTGTATGTACAGAAGAAACCATTCCGGAATCAGCTGATAATCCACGCATAGCATTGAGTTGTTGCTGCATAATCAACAGCTGTTGTGCGATAACACGTTCAAGACCAACTGAAGAATTTGGGTTAATCGGATTGTCGTTTGATTGAATCAATTCAACCAAAAGTGAATCCATGTTAACCGGTAGCTGTCTCTTATTTACAACATCTCCAAAATCCTGTTGACGGGGCTGTTCTATTGGAAGTTCCTTTGGCGTCATCTTATCGGGAGGTAGTTCTTTGTTTATTAAATCAGCCAGAGAGGCAATATTAGTATACTCCTCAAATAATTGTCTAAATTTAACTTTGATCCCAAATTTTTTCTGGAGTTCACCAATAATTTGTGTAAGAAAAATAGAATCAAGTCCCAGATCAAGAAAAGAGGTGGAACCGTCCGATACATTCAATTCAAGTCCCGACAAATCAATAATAATGTTACGGAGTTCTATGACTAAGCGATCCTTACGGGATACACTCGGGTTCTGGGAGGGGTATTCCACAGTATGCGATGTGGCAGTGTTTTGATTAATCGTCATTTGTTTTACGTCTCTTGGAAGTATAGGTGTTTCATTATTACTTTTTAAAGCAGCATTTATCCAAAAACGTTTCCGTTCAAATGGATAGGTAGGCAAACTGATTCTTCTTCTGTTTTCATAGTGATAGAATCCATGCCAATCAATGACTACTTTTGCCAACCACAATTCACCGACGGCTGACATCGTTTTTCCGTACGCCGAATGTTCAGAATTAACATTAGCCCAGGATGTGATAATTTTCACCAGGCTTTCTTTCCTGATATGTCTTCTCGACAGGGAACTCAGTGTATTTCCTGGCCCTACTTCAAGCAGTACGGTATTCTCATCTGAAACAATAGTTTGAATCCCCTGACTGAAAAGGACTGGCTGACGAAGTTGCCTTGACCAATAGTGTGGATCAGTAGCATCCTTGTCCGTAATGAGTTGCCCAGTACAGCACGAAATAAAAGGAATCTGCACCTGGTTCAACCTGATACGTTTTAAATATTCAACGAAAGGAGCCATTGCAGACTCCATCATCTCTGAATGAAACGCATGGGATGTTTGTAACTGCACAACCCCGATTTTTTTCGTAATCAACTTATTTTTCAGTATTTCTATTATATTCTCGGGTCCAGAAACGACACAACGATCCGGAGCATTGATAACAGATACCGACGTCCCCGGCTCAAGAATATCCTGTATTTTTTTTGCCGGCATTTGCACAGCAATCATGGACCCTTTATCCATGGCCTGCATTAACCGGCCTCGCAATGCAACCGTTTCCAACGCATCCTCAAGAGATATAACCCCGGATAAACACGCAGCAACGTACTCACCTATACTATGCCCAATCATGACTGCGGGTTTTACCCCCCAGGACATCCATAACTTGGATAAGGCAAACTCAACAGTGAACAAGGCTGCCTGAGTAATCTGTGTGTCAAGCAAAAGCTTGGATGACAATTCTGCTTTGTCAGGTTCAGGATATAAAATCCCAATAAGATCAATATTCAGTAAGTTATTAAAATGACCCGCGCAGTAATCAACCGTATTCTTAAACTCAGGTTCATTTTCGTAGAGATCCCTGCCCATGTTAACATGCTGAGATCCCTGCCCTGGAAACATAAAAACAACCTTAGGAACTCTTCCGTTTTCGTGCAAAATACGACGTTGAAATCGTGAATTCCCATCCGAGCTAAAAATCAGATCGTCAACACTCCGACATACAGCACACGCTCGATGTTCAAAATTTCGCCGCCCAATTTGCAGGGTATATGCCATATCTGAAAAATTTACTGCAGAATTTTTCTTAAGGAAAGACAAGAGATTAGAAATTGCTTTATCAAGTGATATTTCTGTCCGAGCGGACAGCATGACAACGTTCCATGGCCTCGAAGCAGAGCTTTCAGAATAAATATCTGCTTCTTCAATAATAATATGAGCGTTGGTTCCACCCATTCCAAAGGAACTGATACCTGCCCGTCGAGGAACACCATTAGCAGGCCATTCCTGTAATTCTGCATTGACATAGAACGGACTGTTTACAAAATCGATATTCGGATTTGGGTTTTCATAATGAAGGCTTGGAGGTATTTTTTTATATTTTATTGATAATGCTGTTTTTATTACCCCTGCAATGCAAGCCCCTGCATCCAGATGACCAATGTTTGTTTTTACAGAGCCTATGGCACAAAAACTATTTTTATCAGTAAAATTTCTATATGCCTGGGTTAATGCAGCTATTTCAATTGGGTCACCCAACCGGGTCCCTGTTCCATGGCTCTCAACATACTGAACGGTCTCGGGATCTATTCCTGACACGGACAATGCTTTTGTAATTACTTCTGCTTGCCCCCTGACGCTTGGCGCTGAAAAACCAATTTTATCTGAACCATCATTATTCACAGCCGAACTTTTTATTACAACATGCACATTATCGTTGTCTGCAACCGCACTCTTCATTCTTTTTAAAAGAATACACCCGCCCCCACTACCTCGAACCATGCCACTGGATTTAGCATCGAATGTTCTGATATGACCGTCTTCAGAAAATGTTCCACCATCTATATATTGATATCCAACGTTATGCGGGACCTCCACACGACATCCGCCAACAATAGCCATGTCACAATCACCTGCTTTTAAGCTCTGACAGGCAAGATGAAGTGCTACTCCAGATGATGAACATGCAGTCTGAACACTAAGTGCCAGACCTCTCAGATTCAGTTTATAGGCAACTCGGGTGGTGACAAAATCTTTTTCATTTCCTAAAAGATATTGGTATTCACCTGAAGCAGGCCTTAAATCATCATGACTCCCTATATTATTAATAAGGTACCCGTTACGGGCAACTCCGCCAAAAATACCGACTTTTGCATTACAGGTACTCAAATCGTATCCGCTGTCTTCAAGAACCGACCAAGCACATTCAAGAAACAACCGATGTTGGGGATCAATGATCTCCGCCTCTTTGGGAGTATAACCAAAAAAAGAAGCATCAAACATGTCATAAGCATCCAGAGCGTAACATACATTCACATATGACGGATTATCCAATAATAAAGGATCTAAACCAGAATCTAACAGATCTTTTTCTGAAACACGTGTGGAAAGCTCTTTCCCTTTGCATAAATTATCCCAGAATTCACCCACATCAGAAGAACCGGGGAATCGACCTGCCATACCGATAATCGCAATATCATCATCAATTTTCAAATTATTGTTCATAAACGAAAGCTTGTCTGGATTTTTACTTTCACAACATTTATTTGTGCAATTTAATCTATACTCGGGGGATATCTGTCCCTCTAAAAGACTCAGTGACGGAAACAGTTCAATGACCTGATTCGTATAAAATTTTAGGAGATGAGATGAAAAGAAGGATATGGTTGGCGCATCAAAAAAATTCACAATGGGTATAGAATGGCTTAAAAGCCGACCGACTCGGGATATGAATTGTATCGCCTGTATAGATGTCCCGCCCAACTCAAAAAAAGGGTCATTCACACCAACTTTATCAAATCCTAGAATTTCACACCAGATATCAGCTAATTGTTTTTCAAGCTCATTTAAAGGAGCCCTGTATTCTTGGGATATCTCGGGACGTTTATTTCCCACAGCGGGTAATTTTAACCGATCGACCTTCCCATTTGGGGTCAATGGCATTTTATCAATAAACATCCAGGCTGTAGGAAGCATATAGTCCGGTAATGTTTTTTGCAAGAAACGTCGTATTTCATTAATAATGGGAGATTTATCGCTTGAGATTACAATATAGGCAACAAGATATTTTTGACCTGAACTATTTTCACTTGAAATAACGACTGATTCCCGAACAGCCGGATGCTTATCAATAGCTGATTCAATCTCACCCAGTTCAATTCGAAACCCTCTTATTTTAACTTGTTGATCAATACGTCCGAGATACTCAATATTACCATCAACTAAATATCTTGTCCTATCGCCTGTTCTGTATAATCGGTCAGATTTATTCGTGCCAAATGGGTTTGGAATAAATTTTTCCGATGTCAAATCACTACGATTCAGATAACCTGCACCGACTCCTGCCCCTCCTATACACAGCTCACCTTCTTCACCAATCGGCATGAGTTTGAGATCGCTGTCAAGAACATATAATTGTGTGTTGCAAATTGGTCGCCCAATGGGGACTGACGTTTCATTATAACGTTCATAATCAATGAGGCGATAATAGGCGCAAACATCGGTACATTCTGTGGGGCCATAGGAGTTAATAATTTGAGCTTCACAGTGAGGGTTTTTACGCCATGATTCAAAACGAGACACAATAATAGGTTCACCACCCAAAAACACTTGTCTGAGAGTTTTAAGTTTTAAATAGCAAAACTCATCGCCATCAAGAACAAGACCCTGGAAAGCACTTGGCGTACAATTTAATGAGGTTACCCCGTGGCGTTCAATAGTATCCTGAATAATCCCGGCATCAAAAACCTGTGATTCCAGTAAAACAAGATGTCCACCACAAATAAGAGGAGCAAATATATTTTTCTGGGTTAAATCGAAGCTTGTTGATGATATGAGCAAAACCTTGGCGTCAGCCCCAAAAAAGAACTCTGTCGTGTACCAGTGAAGGAGGTTAACAAAACCCTTGTGGTAAATAAGTGTCCCTTTAGGTCTGCCCGTAGACCCTGACGTATATATAACATAAATAAGGTTATCAGAAGTGACAGAACTGTCATCGAAATGTTCGGATTCGCACCTGATGTTATCCCAGTCAGCATCTAAATATATAGTTGATATATTTATCTCCGGCAATTCAACAGACATTCTTCTCAATGTAAGCAAGACCGATGCGCCGCAATCGTTAAGCATGAAAGCAAGCCTGTCTGCAGGATATTCCGGATCAAGAGGAACGTAGACCCCACCGGCTTTCAATATACCAAGAATGCCGACAATCATTTCTAAAGATCGTTCAACACATATTCCAACAAACACATTGGTAACGACGCCATGCCGTTTAAGATAATTAGCAAGACTATTCGATTTTTTATCAAGCTGATCATATGTTAATGATTCCCCAGCACATGTAACCGCAACTTTTTCGGGGTTTTTTTTAGCTTGTATTTCAAAAAGATTATGAATGCAAAGATTTTGGGGAAATAGTGTTGTTGTTTCATTCCATTCCACGAGGATTTTATGAGTATCTTCTTTATTCATCTTTAGTATAGCTTGTTACCTTTATATTCCACAGTAATTATTGCGGAATTAATGTTCAAGTCATGCGCAAGAAATGTGCCGAAAACTTCAATTTATATGAATCTATAATACACTACCCTTTAAGGCCAAATATTCATTACTTTTCGGGCTGCATAACCCAATTTTCTAAGTTCATTTTTTACTAACGTAATGACAATATGATCTATTAGGTATTTTATGATCCAATTTATATTTCAAAAAGTAATTAATTATGCATGATTAATGATAAAAAACGTTATCATAATAAATTAACTTTCGGATACATAAAAATGAGGGTTATCTTAAAATAATAAAATTAAATTACGAGGATTTTTACACACAGGACAACATGTATTGATAACAGGTAAATGATTTTTAAAAAAAAAGCCGGATTAAAAAATATTAATCCGGCTTATTTAACATTATTTCAATAAGATAAATTATTGATTATATATTTTTCTTCCTTTTCTTGCAAAACCAAGGATGCCAACACCTAAAAGAAAAAGGGTAGCGGGTTCCGGAACGGGGTTAGCGATAGAGATTGAATCAACTCTGAAATAACAGTCAGGATCGATTCCAATACCAAATGAATTCCCATTTACCATATAGCTCAACAAATTCAGATCAGTAATTGAAAAAACAACATCAAATCGAATATTATCTTCATCGTAATTATAGGTTGAATAATCATATTGCCATTCACCTAAGTGTGTAACACCATCATTAGTAACTTCGGTCCAATCAGGTAATGCCGGATCAGATTCATCACGCCCAGCTTCTTGATAACCGTTAATAAAACCAGACTCATATGCATTGTCAAAAAGGAACACATTAAGAAAATTTTCAGCCCCTGATTCGTCATACATGCCACTAAAAATGATATCAATACGTGATAGGTTTGAACTTGTTGTCAAATCATCAAGTGCCCACACATAGTACCTATTATGACTTAAGTAGACACCATCATCAATTCGATTAACACTCGCGATTGTATTATAGTTAGCGGTACTATTTTGGACTTCACTAACAACAGCAGCATCATTGTACGTTGTGGCCATACACGGTGTAATTGCACTTATTAATAAAAAACATCCTGCTAATAACAACGACAAACACATTTTCATCTTAAATCTCCTTGTAATATTTTCACGAATAAACATACCAGCCCAACATGTAAAGATATCCAGCAACAACATAATAAGCAAACTTAGTTTGCATAAAATATGCCGCAATTAAAATATATAAAAATTAAATAAAATACTCTATTTTTTAAGATAATTACCTTAAAACTATATCATATATTTATTCATCTAACTATATAATTTTATCTTTAATATGTGAAATACATGTAATACAAATAGAATAAAATACATTAATATCCTGATATTTTAAAATATCAGAAATCAACGGGATCGTTATTAGTTCTAAAAAATAGGATCAAAGGATATCACTACATTGTTCATTCTATCTCAAAAAACAATTCACTTCGCATAATAATTAATGTCGAATTTTCTTAAATTTAAACACTGAATCAACAATAAATTTAGCAAACAAAGGACCAACTTTTTCATTCGCCAAGTCATTGGGATGGGAATCTTTATCTGTATGACTTCTTTCATATTCATATTTCAACGTATTAACTTGGCGACTTGATACATTTTTCTCCGCAACAAGTCCCCAAAAATCAAATATATAAATATTTAAATGGTCAGTATCGCCCTCAGATAAAAATTCATTATTGACCCAATCAACAAATAATTTTGCCCTTGCTGCATGTTCCTGAGTTGTTCTTAAACGATGCCTTGGAGCAAGTGTCCATAGAATAAATAAAGTGTCAGGATATTTTTCAAACTGGCGTCTTAAGGCCCTGTACTGCAATTTATAATTTTCTATGCTCTTTATATTTGAGGATACATCAGGATTTCCCGTATCAGCTTCAACATCAGAACCCGGGTAACAATGCTTAAAAATTATAACATCAAAGTTTATCGCAAGAGTATCAAGGCACTCAATATTTATATTTGAAGAATCACATGCAGCTTTCCGGATAATACCTGGCTTATTTTCAGTAACCCACAAATTCCAAAAGTCGTATGGATAATTGTTCCAAGCATATGGTTTTGTGGGAAATTTTCTTTCAGTGAGGTTAATCTCAGTATTATTTTTAACATTATAATCGTTTATCCATTCAGCAACTAAACCGGTATAATATACCTGTTCACCAATGGAATGATGTAGAAAAATAATGTTTTTTTTGGATTTATTCTCATCTACAAATTTTTTTGTTTCTTGTTGAGCATCACCATAAACACTGACAATTATCATCAAATGAAACATTATAATAAAAATAAATGATTTTGTTTGTACAACGTTAAACACCATACCTCCTTGAACGCGTTAAATATAAATTAAAGACTTTCGGCAATACGTATCTATATCCATAAATAGCAGCCTGTGTCCTCGGGCTTCCAAAACCCAGGAGAGTTGACTGCGATTAGAAGCCATCTCTGGATGGATGACAAATCGCAATTACGAGAAAAACCTGGATCAGGTTATTAAAGAGCTGAATATGTATCTTTGAAGATGATGGAATTATTACCGTTTGACCGAGGAAAATACATACTCAAATCGTTGAAGGCTTGTATTGTCAGACGGCTGAAATGCCTTGCTTGTAAGCAATGGAAGAATCCGTGAACCAAAGTCAAGTGATTTGCCATGGCTATGCACGAACATTATTTCATCATCAAAGGATTATACCAGCCCAGAAACTAACCTTTCTGACCAGCCGAACCGACGAGATACGCGATCCGTATTCCAAGTGGTGTGGGAGGTGTGTGATGAGCGACCCTATATCTATGGATTCAGTTGTTAATTTGGGGGCCGATAGCCCATTTTAAAATAAAATACCCACAATGATATTCCACCAAAAGTTGGAGCACATGATAATGGACTATTATGAAAGTATCCATTATCCGTAACAATTCCAAGATGGCAGTTACCACCACCAGTACATTTTTCGTCATCTCTTCCAGTAAATCTATTTATCCAAATGACAACATCTCCCGGGTTAAGATCCTTTTTGTTTTTAATCTTTTCCCAATCTTTTAATGCTGCTTCAACATGACGTATACTTAAAGAAATTTTATCAACAACCCCAACTTCCTTGAGGATTATTGTTGCCACTTTTGCACATGCCCATTGGCCATTTTTTGTATCAGCACCATTGGTTTTTATACCATACAAAAATATTTCATCATTTTCTTCAATATAGTTTTCAGGATTAAGTGCTTCATTTCCAACTTTGTTTATTTTTTTGCTGTTTGAGCATAGGCGTTATTAAAAAATAAAATTATCAATATGATTAATAGAGTTGTTTGTTTCATAAAAAATTCCTCTAACGATCCTTCACTCGACGAGCGGAGGATAAAACCGCCACAAAAAAGTGGAAGATCGATTAAAAATTAACGCTTAAAACTGCGCCACTGTTGCTCAGTCGGTGAAAAAGCATTGTTCTCATCATCAAATCATTTGATTAGATGAAGGCCTCCTCCGTCCAGGGATCCACAAGCAAAGGCAAAGACCGAACGAGCAAGACACCCGTATGGGTTTTTCATTTCAAGGTTCAGACGGTTTTCAAACATGAGAACCACCCTGAAAGGTCATTTCTGTTCTTCTTATCTTCATTCTTACGAAAGAGCAAAATAAAAAACACCCGATTGGGTGAAAATATTCAATGCTTTTTTTCTGATATCCATGATTTTCTTTCATCTATCAAAGGCGGGCACTATTTAATTCATTCTATCACAGAAACAATTCACTTCGAATAATAATTAATGGTTCATCCGGTATGAATGGTAATGTGCTCCTAAATTAAATCCATAAAATAATCAAATTATTTTTTTTTGATCATAAATTTAGGGTCAGTTCCTGTCTATAAAATAAATATTTATTTTACAATCACCATGTTTTTTTTCTCAGGGTTCACCACCGTTCAAAATCCGATTCGGCCGATCCCAGACTCCATGGTAAATTCTGACACCTGTTTATCCACCTTATAGATCAGGATATTTATTATTCTTTATATCATACAGTTAACAACTGGCTCATAAAATCAGAGGCTTCATTAATATAAATGTTATCCAAAATAGAATAAATTAATATTCAGGTTACCAATCTAAATCGAATAATCATTAAAAATTATAAAATAAATTACATAATAAATGGGGCATATAATACATAATGGAACTATTATTACATAATTAATTCCATTATACGAAAAAATCAGCTCCCATAAAAAACAATATTGTTCCTTATAATATTAGCTAATTACGAATTATCTTTTCAGAAAATTATGACCTTCATAAAAGTGGAACACTTATTGCTATTTTTTAAATTTCAATATTCTTCAAACTGCAAAATTAGCTTTTAAACATACTATTTATGCACCCTGGTAATTATTAAGGAGAAACTTATGAAATGGTTATTGATCATAGTCGTGTTTAGCTTATTGTTATATGGTCAGGATTGTCGTGCATTAAGTATTACGGCTCACTCGCACTTGAAGGAGCATATTTCAGCATTAGACAAAACACATTTAAATGAAAACAATGCGGGTGAAGTTAAGTCATTGGTTGAGTCTGACTTATTACCAGAACATTTCTTGCAAGGCAATTCATCGGCTTATGCAAATTCAGAAGGGCTGTTATCCGTATCAGCTTATGGTTTTTGTGATAATAACGATGGCGAAATTACTTTTTTAAAATCATATTCAACATGGTCTGAAACCTATCTGAATGATTCACCTGATAAAAGTTACAACTTTAATTATAACATTTCAGATATTATTATGGAATCAAAATTTTATTGTTCTCCAACTCAAACTCAGTACGAGATAGGGGTTCTTTTAAATGGGAATTCTATTTTCCAAGAATCATATCTCCTTGATACTACCGACCAATTTAATGAATATATCGATGCAATTGATCAAAATCTCAACCCACCACTTAATTACTCACTTTTTTCTAAAAACGAGACCCATGGTGAAATTGATTTAGGAACTTTTGGTATCAATGAATATTTTGAAGTTTCATATTATATCTCTGCATTTGCTCGGCCTATAGATCTTGCCGAATGTTCTGTAACGTTAAGTATGCAAGGGAATGTAACCGCAGACGTTTCTCCTGTACCGGAACCTGCCTCATTTGTCCTTTTAGCGATTGGCATTGCTGGTTTTTTTGGAAAAAATCGACGACTGATGAAAATATATTAAAATGCTGCTATACTTATAATTATCAGCCGTTCATTATTTTAATATCTTTGAATATAATTGATAATATTTTTCAGCCATACGCAAACTATGATATTCACGTTTTACCTTGAAGGATGAATTTCTTACCAGTGTATCTTTTAATTCTGACTCATTGCGCAGCCTTCGGATTGCAGACACAATAGCATGTGAGTCCATAGGAGGAACCAGAAGAGCATTGACTTCGTCCTGAGCGACATAGGGAATTCCCCCAACAGCAGTGGCTACAACCGGGGTTTTTGATGCCATAGCTTCAAGAAGTGTAATTGGTAACCCCTCTGTTAATGATGAAATCACATAAATATCAATTATATTTAAAAGGATTTTTGCGTTTTTAATAAAACCGGTTATCATCACATATTCTTCCAGACCCATCGCTATCGTTTTTTTCTCCAGGTCCTGGCGTAGTTTTCCGTCACCGATCAATAGTAATCGAACATCCTCGTTATATTCCTGACGTAATGTCCGAACAGCTTCAAGTAGATAGTTAAAACCCTTTTCAATTGAAAGACGGCCGATTGAACCGATGATGTGACCCGTATTGGTAAATTGCCTTATCTTAGCAAAAAGTCGTGTATCTTCTTCTGATTTTTCATGATAAGAAAAATCAATCCCGTTATTAATGACTGATATTTTATTATGGGGGAGTGACCGGATTTTAGGTTTATCCAGCATTCCCTGGTTCACCAAAACAATTTGATCAACAAAACGAAGACTGAATGCATCTAACTCCTCATTGATTCTCATTTTCGACCAGCCACCTGTGCTGGTCCACCCATGCAAGGTTGAAATAATTGGAATTCGGCGGACCCATAATGGCAAAAATCCCAGCATGATATTTGTTTTGTACCCATGGGAATGCAGAATATCAATATTCTCACGTCTAGCGTACCTTAGAATATCCAAAGCTCCCATAATATTGGGGCCTGGTTTCATGTCAAATGTTTTTAGGATCAATCCACGCAGCATAGCTTCTGTTTCAATAGGTTTTTCCGGAATTCCTTTCTTCCGGATACTTCCGATGACAGGGCTTAAACCTATTTTACGTTGTTCTGTTGCAAGATTTAGAAGCATGATCTCAGCACCATATAGGCCGCCACTGTCAATTAGATGTAATATTTTCATAGCATTATTAAATTGTTAAAAATTTATAAATAAGGTTAATGCGTATGCTAAAATTCGTTTAATCCTCATACGGATTCGTGGATGTCCCTTTTGATATCCGTATTGAGCGACGAAGCTTCAAAGCATATTCCCTGAAATGCCTTGGACGTATCTTGTAGAATTTTTTAAGAATTTTCCATGGCGTCATCTCATTCTTAAATCGCAAATCCCATTCTCGTTTAATAGAGTATAATTTCCATAGAAAATCATAGCGGTCAAGATGTAAATTCTTGCATAAAATTTGATATCTTATAGCTCTTTGTTTGTCCAGATCAATTGATACAGTTGCATCTTCGTTTATTCGGGTATAAATTTGTATAGTTTTTATGACACAATTCTCATTTATATCAAATTTAAGCATCATACTATTTCTGTTTTGAATGTTCATTATTGATTTATAATATTTCTTACTACCATCTTCCTTTATAATAGGCCAGAAAAACTCATCAAAGATGAAATTACCGCCACTATAGGAGACTACTGAATTATATATATATTCTTCTCCTTGCAAAACATGAGGATGATGTCCAATTAAAACATTCGCACCGGCTTCAATAATTTTCTTTGCCAATATTCGCTGGGATGGTGAGGGATAACTATAGTTTTCAATTCCCCAATGTAACATGACAACGATTATGTCTACATTTTCCTGAACGTTCTTAATCGTATCCAAAAGTTCATCTTCCTGCAGGTATGCTACACCTGGACTTTGATCACCAGCATAGCACCTTGATGAAACCTCAACAGAGCTCCGTCCAAAAAATGCAACTTTTTTTTGAGATATTTCAACAACAACTGGCGAACAAGCCTCATGCCTGTTTCGCCCAGCCCCGACATGCATAATCCCTGCATCATCTAGGGCTTTAATTGTGCTGAAAAGCCCTTGTTCACCAAAATCCATCATATGGTTATTGGCAACACTTACGAGTCCAACGCCCATTTGTTTCAGTATGGTTGCCCACTTTGTACTTCCCCGTAAGGTACACTTGCCTGGTACTGAATCCATGGATTGATCCACCAGGGGAGACTCAAGGTTCGCAATAACCATATCAGCAGAACAAAAAAATGGGCGCATTTCATTCAACAGGCTATCCGAAGGATTGTCTTCAAACCGTCCTTTAAATGAAATATCACCCACTGAGATTAATTGAACGTTCTTTTGTTGCATTTGCTGGTCATCCTTAATTTGAGATACTGCTTTCTTATTCAATACGTTCACTCGTAAATCAACGGGTTAAGATGCCTAATTATCAAAATAAATCTATATATCATCATCATTCATGATATATAATCAAAGAAAAGATATAAAAAAGGAGGCCATATGGCCTCCTTTTTTAATTGTAACATGATTTTTTTTAATTATGGAGTATTATTCAATCCGACACCTGCCATAGGCACTACTGGCCCACAGCTTCCAACATAGATCTTTGATAAAGCATGTAATCTGCCAGTTTGGGTACTGAAACCTGTCCAATCGATATCGTTAGAGCGGTCCGCGCCACTAAAATACAATTCGCTCTGATCTGTTGAGGGACATAAGTATACTGATGGGCTAACCAACATATAGGTCACATAATAATCTTTTCCGGATTGAATATTAAACGTTACAGGGTCACTCACAACGTCACCACCGGCAGGAACAGTCACTTCTGCTGTTCCCCAATTGATAATTGAAGCCCCGCTAAATGTCACTTTAGTCCAAGTTGAATCCACAACGGCACCTACGCCACCATTTGCGTCCCTTTCTGCAATCGAAACTTCTTTTATTCTGTAATCACCTGAATTCCTTCCGTTAAACTCAATTTTCACCTGATTACCTGAATTCACAATTGAACTCCCGTTAACCGGCACACGAACACACCAAGTTGAAGTCGAATCGCTCCAACCTGTTTGCCCTGTTTGTTCTTCAGCATTCCATGCTTGAACATCTATTGTTTCATCTATTGTTTCATCAGTTGGCGGTGAAATAACGGGGGAAATAACACCATCAGTATTTGGCATACCATCCCAGACCTGAATGTCATCCAATGCATGATATGTTAGTTCATTCGGGGAGTCAGCGCTAAAATTTGCTTGCACTAAAAAATAAGACGGACGTGATGAACTTCCGATTTTACCATCAGGCGCTTGCCATTCCCTGGAGACATTTAATGAAGATTCTCTATCAACGTCATACCATCCTCTAATTAAACCTGAATTAAAATTAATATATAATGAATATTTGTGCCAATTCCCATCAAATGCATTAACAAGCGGGGTTACTAACCCATCGTCAAGAAACCCACCTTCATCACCATTATAAAAGTACATTCTTGAATCATTAGAGCCAAGCTTAGTGTAAATATGCATATATACGGTCCCATAAACTCCGCCATCGGTTTGTACTCTTATCCATTTACACCTTCCACCTGAGGGCAGTCTTCCAAAAGAATCATCAATTCTTGCCCAAAAACTTATAAATATCTCCCCTGTATTGATATCTCTCTCGAAATCAATAGGACTTTGGCTGCATGAAGAACCATTCATACCAATATTCCCATTATCATTAACCGTCCCACTTGAAATACCTGGAATTGAAGGTGAAAAACTTCCACCACCGTCATTTCTCATAAAAAAATAATTCCCAGTATGGGGGGTCCAGTCTTGGTAAGATCTGATAACTTCCGAGCCATCTTCATGACTTTGACAATATTCAGCGTAAGAACTTGAAAAAGGATAACCAGGGGTTGATGAAATGCCCCCGCCCCAATTTTCAAAACCATAATCAATAATTTTATTAGACGCAGAACACACATTTGATGAGACAAACAATAGAACTAATATGATAAAGTATTTTTTCATTAAACATCCTCCATGAAATATTTAAATTTCAAACATGCAAATCGTATACCACATTAGATTTAAAATATATATAAATAAAAATAACATGCTGTCCAATTATAAACACCAAGACATTTTGAGTTGGACTCAGTCTAAAAGATATTAAAATTATTTAAAATAATAATAAACTAAGAAAATTTGAAATGTTCTATTAACAAAAATGCTTTTGTGGTTACCAAAAAAATTACAATAGATTAATTTAACATGACTTTCTCATTATGTCTGCAAAACGCCGTCGCCATCATCGATTTATTTTTACTTTATTCATAGCCTGACAGAGCCCACCGTTTAGAGGTTATTCCCTTCGGGGGACTGTCCAAACAAATGGGTCCATCGCAATATGACCTAACATCAGAGATGTCTTTCGTTTATCGAATTTGGAAACGAATTTTAAAAAAACCATCCGTAAAAACAAAAAGTAGGTCCGGTAAAGGAGAAGAGCTATCAGCAGAATCGATCTAATTATGAGGATGAACTGACAGGTAAACGTTACGGAGATGAGTGCATAAGGACTTTCATCGTCGTCGTATGTGTATTTATTTCAGGAACTCCCCTCCCGTTAAGAATAAAACAAGGGCAAATGTAAAAAATATTATACCTTATTTATTCTTCATATCTTTCAGTTTTTTGGGGACGACCTTATTTTTTATAATTTTTATAATTGAAAAAAATCTACCAGCAAGATAAACAAAATATAAAATTATTAACTGAAAATAAAATTCAACTTTTTTTGACTGATGAATTTTAAACGATGCACTAATGACAGGCAGAATTAAAAAAATGGACAAGCTTAAAAATAAAATTAAATCAGAAAGCCGAAAACATATACATATAATAATTAAAAAAAAACTTAGCCCAAAAATCAAACTTGCCCAAAACGGTTTATAAAATGGATTAACTTTCAGAATGTTGAACATTTCTTCACCATACCAAATTTCTTTTCTAAAACGATCTAATATTGTTTTGGGATAACGTAAATGCACCACAGATATATTGCTATCTTTAATAATTTTATACCCAGCCTTTATTATTCGTTGGCAAATATCATAATCCTCACCTGTTAAGAGATCCTCATTAAATCCATTGACCTTAATAAAGGCGCTTTTCAAAATAAACATGTTTGCAGTACAAAGAAAATCAACTTCATTGACACCAATAGGGCTTATCCCTCCTATCCATACTTTTTCAACCCATGTTCCATTATGTGGACAAATAGGAATACTACCAAATAAACCAATTTTAGTCTGATCGATATATTTTAAAGCCTCTTCTAACCAATTTGAAAAAGGAAGACAATCAGCATCTAAAAAAGCAAATATTTTACCCTCGGCATTTTGGGCGCCAATATTACGAAGCTTTGAAATATTGGCTTTAGCATCTATATAAACTTTAGCATTATTATTTTTTGCGATTTCAATACTTCGATCTGTAGAACCATTATCAACCAATATTATTTCAAAATCATTTTTATCAACAGATAGTTTATTAATTTCTGAAAATAATAAAGGCAAGAACTTTTCTTCATTATAACAAGGTATTATAATAGATATTTTTATATTTCGTATATTATCCATAATATTTAAATTCCCTTTCTCCCAAAACGCCACAATATGTCCATCCATATTTTACGTATATTTGAAAATTTATACAAATAACCCATTATTTTCCAGAATAAATGATAAAAAGGATATTTTACTTTATAAGCAGAATTATTAATAATCCGATTTTTATTATTAAAACGATTAATTGCTTTGACACTATCATCAATTTCAGGAAGACCATATTTATTTAAATATAAAAATTTACGATCAAGCCGCCATTTATTTTTTCTAAAATATGCTTTTAAAATAATTGACGATCTGGATAAAGAATTCCATTTATGAACACAATTATCCTGAAGTTCAATGTCAGGAAAAATAAAATTTCCTATACTATAATATACTTCTGTATTATTGAGTTTTTCATAGCCAAGAAGAACATGGGGATGATGCCCAATAATCATAGTTGCCCCACATTCTGTCAGAAATCTTGAAATCATAAGCTGTTCAGGCATAGGATGCCCAATATACTCTTTTCCCCAATGCAAAAACACCCAAATATCATCGACCTTATTTATAACTTTAGAAATATCTTCACGAATTAAATGAAGTTCCATAGGAGCAACTCCTGGCTCATTTTCTGTTGCAGCGATTGAACCTACATAAGGTGAAGTATCAGCATAAGACATGATTGCAATTTTTCGTCCCTTTAAATCAATTATCAAAGGTTTTCGTGCTTCATTAAGAGTTGAACCAGCCCCAACAAATAAAAATCCTTTTTGTTTACAACAATCTATTGTTTTAAGTAGTCCCTCACTTCCAAAATCATTCATATGATTATTAGCAAGTGTAAAAACATTTATATTTGCGATTCTCATTGATTCCAACAACTCTGGTTCTGTATAAATAACGGCTCTTCTTTGAGGCCGCATATTATCTGATCGAAATGGAGCTTCTAAATTACAAATAAATATATCAAATTTTTGATCATTTGTTATATTTGTAATAAATTTTTTAATACCATTTTTCTTATTAAGTAATTTTGGAGCCAACCAAACATCGCCAGCGAATAAAGTTTTAATCATCAGTATTGTCTCTTATAAGGTATAAAGTCTCGAAATTTACCTGATTTTTCTCGAGGTAAATAATCAACATATTTAATTTCAACTATAATATCATCGCCAAGAACATCTTTAGTTTTATTTATAATATATTTTTCAATTACATTGCCTACCGAGTCACCTACAAGTTGATAAGAAAAAATATTTTCTGATTTCTGTATGACCCTAAATTGTTTTAAATTTGTATTTTTTTCAGAAATACCTTTCATAATATAATAAAAAATGATGCTATGAAATTTCTTTTGACCATTAACTGTAAAAGACTCGCTTACACGGCCTTGTATTTTATTGATAATAGGAAATGGCAACCCGCAACTACAATATTTATTTGTTGGGGAAACTAAATCCCCAATCCTGTATCGAATTATTGGAAATGACAAATTATTTAAATCAGTAACTACTATTTCCTTAAAACAATTGTCACTACCATCAACATCCAGGTATTCTATATGTACGCAATCGCTCATTATATGGTTACTTCCGTTTGGGCACTGAAAAGCTATAATACCTGTTTCTGCAGATCCATACTCTGAAACGACTGGGCAGCAAAAAGTTTCTTGAACAACATTTATACCATCTAATCCCATATTTTCAGAAGTAAATTTAGCCATTTTAAGATTAAGATGTTCTAAATTTTTATTATTTTGTTTTAAATACAATCCAAATTCAGTTAACATCTTCCCATATCCCATTATATATTTCGGATGATATTTATTAATTTTACAATAGAAATCATAAAGAACATTCTCTGATAAGTTGTATTCTTTTTCTCTAAATCTATTTAACAAATAATCTTTTACAATAACTTTTGTTCTATTTTTAAAATCAACTGGAACTCCCCACAAGCGAGCTTCTCTATCACCAATATTCAACCCATACCATGAATGGCCTCGGTACATTGCGGCATAATGATATGATGAACTTAAAACATCTTTTGGAAATAACAGTGGTATACCTGTTGATCCTGAGGTTTTAGCAATGTTCAATAATGAAACAGGCCGTGATGATACTATAGACTTAACATTATAACGTAATTCTTCTTTACTCAATAAATTCAATTGCTTAATATCACTTAAATTTTTAAAACTTGACAAATCTAAATGTCCATATTGTTTTCTATAAAATGGGCTGTAATATATCGAATGCTTTATCAATTTTTTTAGCTTATTCAGTGCTATTTCGTTAATTTGAGTCTCTGACAATTTTTGATTGTATTTCAACTCAATTAATTTATCAGAAATTTTATTTTTTGAAAAAAGTTCTAAAGTTTTGAAAATTTTTTTTGCATAAATATCATTAAGCATTGGTATAATCATTATATTCTCCAGCTACTATAATTTAAAAGCATTAAATCTAATTTTACTTCTGTGAATTGACAAATGCGGAATATTCAGTCAAGTGGTATGCCAGATAAACAGAAGTGTTTTCATTCGTTTAGTGAAAAACATAATGCAGAACGTTATTCAAAGTGATTCAATAGCTGGGATTAATTCGTATCAATACGGCACTGCCGACCAGGGGTAAGTCAGAAGCATCCGGGAATTCTGTGGCGGACTGTCGAGCAGTGAAAGCAAATTGAAACACCTTGTAATACAGCAGAAACTAAAAAAGCGCGATGCCACCTAATTTCCCGTAAATTTATGACGATGAAAACGATATTTATTTGGAATTATTAAGTTTACACCCTAAAAGAGCTTGACTTTTCTCTCCTTTATCGTCATAATTATGACGATAAAGGAGACAGACATGGCATACCGTA
>JAHIVC010000036.1 GCA_018816945.1 Bacteroidota bacterium
TAATAATAACCAGATCAGGAGGGCGGCCACATAGGGCTGCCCCTACAAGAAAAATCTCATTATCTGAATGTGTAATTAATTATTCCATCCCGCCCATCATTTAAATTGCCAAATAAAAAATCTTAAGAGGGCCATGTACCGTTCGATACATAGCAGGCATCATCTGGTTTAAGCCATGCCCCTACGGGAAAATTCCATTTAATTGAATGGGGCTGGGGCTTTTTTTACTGAACCATCCCTGATGCCTCATAAATAAATGTTACCGAAATAGAAGAAGATATTGAAGGCTCATAATAGTAATTGTGGAGACTGTGGATAACTACGAAGTAGTTATCCACCAGTATCCACAATTATAATATTAAAATAGGAAATTGGAAGAAAAAATTATTTATAACAGACGGCAAAGATTTTATTAAGTTTGGTTTCGATAGTTTTTCTCAACCTGAAAGGATTAAGAGTTTTAAACAGTTCATTGAAACTTTGTTTGATGCAGGCGGAAATATTAGGCGATTCAAGAACCCTTTGCAAAGGAGTTTTGGGGGTATCGTATTTTTTAAAATGTTTTCCATTAACCAATTTTTTCTCGAGCAATTTGACAGAAGGACAGAAATAATTTAGAAATAAGCGCCATTCCTTGGTGAACAAGTCATTCATTAGAGGAATGACAGCTGGATCATCGAGCCTGTGATAGCCGAACCATTGTCTAACGTGAGTCCAATTTTTCTGTTCGATATGAGCATTATCATCTTTATGATATGGCCTGCTCCTAGTGAATTGAACAGGGTTTTTTCTGTGGGTGAAATACTTTAGTAAATGATAATTGAGGAATTCTCCTCCGTTATCTGAATCAAAACCAAGGATACGAAATGGAAGAGAATATTCAACATCTTTGATTTGCGTTAAAACATCGGTTTCACCTTTACCCCAGACGGCTCTTTGTTCAGTCCATCCGGTGGCAATGTCTACAAAGTCGATGGTAAAGGCAAATATTCCCCGTAAGGATCCGCCACAGTGGGCAACTGTATCGGCTTCAAGAAAACCGGGGCGAGATTCATCCCATTGATTTGTTTTTATGGGGATTTGTTTTCTTATGAGTGTACCGGGTTTAGTGGTAGAACGGCCACGGCCTTTGTATTTTACACGAGTAGGTTCAAGCAGTCTGTCAATAGTTGCCGGAGATATTTTTAGCAGTAGCTTAATGATTTTAATCGGAAGCGGCCCAAATTCTTGTATGTAAAATGGCATCCAGACCGGCAGGATTGCTTTTAATCGTTTGGAACAGGGCAGATTAGCTGTAAGCCAGATTTTATTTAACACTTTGAGAATTAGAGGATGATCATAGACAGGCGGTTTGCCTCTTTTTTTAGGTTTCGGTTTGGTGAACCTTTTAAACGTTTTTAAAAGCCTTATAGCATGTTTTCTGTGATGTTCACAATTAGCACAGAATTCATCTAAAATAAAAGTTTTTTCTTTTTTTGAGGCATTTTTATACCTTGAAAATATTGTTTCAAGATATTCTTTTTTGGATTTTGGACTCATAAATTACCCTTCCTTTCGAAGGTTTTTTCGGTAACATCATTTATGAGTCAACGATATCTTCAAGATTTATTTTCGGTAACATTTAATATGAGTCAATGCGCATCTGAATTTTCTGGTATTTTTTGCCAATAACATATGATAAAATCATACGACTAAAATATTAGTATGGCTGTGTTTTTAAAATTTGATGAAAAACACTGGTGTTATGCGAATAAGCGGATAAATTTTAACCTTGATAAATAGTTTTGGATGAAAGGTAAATATGTCAGTTATTGTTAAGCAGGATATTGTTGAGAAAAAAATACTATTGATCAGAGGCATGAATGTAATATTAGATAAAGACCTTGCTGAACTTTACGACGTAAAAACAAAATCACTAAATCTTGCGGTAAAAAGGAATATAGATAGATTCCCACAGGATTTTATGTTTCAATTATCAAAAGAAGAATTTGCTGACTTGAGGTTTCAATTTGAAACCTCAAGATGGGGCGGTATTAGATATCTGCCTTACGTATTTACCGAGCAGGGTGTTGCTATGCTTTCCAGTGTCCTTAACAGTAAAAGAGCAATTCAGGTGAACATCGCTA